>NZ_JAAKNE010000004.1:0-81306 GCF_049170755.1 Aeromonas sp. 604176 | reverse complement strand
GCCTTCACCATCAAGCTGAAAAAAGATGTGCCGCTGGCGGAGATCGAAGCGCTGCTGGCTGCCCACAACGACTGGGTGAAAGTGATCCCCAACGATCGCGACATCACAGCCCGCGAGCTGACTCCGGCTGCCGTCACCGGCACCCTCTGCATTCCGGTGGGCCGTCTGCGCAAGCTCAATATGGGCCCTGAGTATCTGGCCGCCTTTACCGTAGGTGACCAGCTGCTGTGGGGCGCCGCCGAGCCGCTGCGCCGCATGCTGCGTATCCTGCTGGCTCGCTAATCCGCAAGCTATAGGCAGATACAACAAGGGCGGGGAGTCACACTCCCCGCCCTTTTTTATTGCCTGTTTTTATAAGCCCTTTAGCAGGTTCTCACTCTTGCAGTCACTTAAAGCAGAATGCGCTGACAGCCGCTGTAGATCTCGGCCCGCCCGGGGCGGCAAAAGCCCACCAGAGTGAGCCCGGTCTGCTCGGCCCGCTCGACCGCAAGCTCGGTGGCAGCGGAGATGGCGAGCAGGATCTCCACCCCGGCGCTGGCGCACTTTTGCACCATCTCGAAGCTGGCGCGGCTGGTCACCAGAATGGCGCCGTCACGGCGACCCGTGCGGCACAGATGGCCCACCAGCTTGTCCAGCGCAATATGGCGCCCCACATCCTCGCGAATGGCGAGAATGTTGCCTTCCCCGTCCAGATGCACCGCCGCATGGGTGGCGCCGGTGCGCTGGCCCAGCAGCTGGAGCGGGCGCAGCGCGCTCAATACCTTGTCGATATGGCCTACCGCCAGACGCTGACTGTCGGGCAGCATTGGTTGGGTGCGGATCACCTGCTCCAGACTCTCGCTGCCACAGATGCCGCAACCGGTGCGCCCCGCGAGCGTGCGCCGCTTCTCTTTAAGGCGATGAATGCAGCGGTTGGCCAGGGTGATATGCAGCTCAATCCCCTGACAGCCGTCAATCTGCTCGATGTCGTGGATATCGAGCAGGCTGTCGATGATCCCCTCGGATAGCGAAAACCCGATGGCGAAATCCTCCAGTTCGGAGGCCGAGCACATCATCACGCTGTGGGCGATGCCGTTGTAGACCAGCGCCACCGGCGTCTCGGAGGGGAGCGCCATTTCGCTGTCGCAGGTCAGTGCATCGGCGCGGTAGTGCACCACCTCGCGGTGGATGGCGCAGCGGGCCAGCTCGTTCTGTTCTCTCTGCTCGCACTGTTCGTTCTGTTTTTGCTCGCTCCGCTCACTACGCGCCTCCAGCTCAAGTAGCTCTCTCATGGTGCGACCCCGTCAATGATCTCGGGATCTCGGGCTGAAATACCGAGCCGCTTCATTTTCGAAAGCAAGGTGGTGCGCTTCATACCGAGGCGGTTGGCCGCCCCCCGCTCGCCAGCGACGATGCCGTTGCAGTCGCGCAGGGCGGCGATGATCGCCTCGCGCTCATCGGTCGGCCCCTCCTCGGCAAAGAGCGGCGTGGCGGGCTCGTCATACACCAGGGTCTCAATCTTGTGGTAACCCTTGAGGGGCATCAGCTCATCGGGCGAGAGGTTGAGCACATGGCCACGGGTCATCACCACGGCGCGCTCGATGACGTTCTCCAGCTCGCGGATATTGCCGTACCAGGGGAGTGACACCAGCATTTTCATGGCATCGGCGGGGATCGAGGTGATGGTGCGGCGCATCCGCTTGGCGATCTTCTTGATAAAGAAATTGACCAGCAGCGGAATATCCTCGCGCCGCTCCCGCAGGGGTGGCAGCTCGATGGGAAAGACGTTGAGCCGGTAGTAGAGATCGCTTCGAAAGCGCTTGTTCTTGACCATGGAGAGCAGATCGCAGTTGGTGGCGGCCACCAGCCTTACATCCACTGCGATGGGGTTGCTGTTGCCCACCCGCTCCAGCTCGTGCTCCTGCAATACCCGCAACAGTTTGGGCTGCAAGTCCAGCGGCATATCCCCCACTTCATCGAGGAACAGGGTGCCCTTGTGGGCCCGCTCGAAACGGCCGATCCGCTGGGTCAGGGCGCCGGTAAAGGCCCCCTTCTCGTGGCCAAAGAGATCGCTCTCGATAAGGCCGGTGGGGATGGCGGCGCAGTTCACCTTCACCATCTCGTGGTCGTGGCGGGCACTCAGGGCGTGAATGGCCTGGGCGATCAGCTCCTTGCCGGTGCCGGTCTCGCCGAGGATCAGCACGGTACTGTCGCTCTCGGCCACCAGCCGCACCTTCTCCAGCACGCTCTCCATCACCGCGCTCTGGTAAATGATGTGGGGGAACTCTCCCTGCATCTGCGGCTCGTTGATGCGAATGGTCTTCTCTTTGGCGCCGTTGGTGTTGGAGATCTCCTGCTGGGCCTGCACGTTATTCATGGCTATGGCCGTGCGCGCCGCCACCTGCTCCAGCAAGGAGATATCGATATCGGCAAAGAAGTCGGCGTTGGGGTGCGAGAGGATCAACACCCCCAGCAGGTTGCCCCGATAGCGCAGCGGCAAAATGCAGGAGCTGTCGGCCTCGGGCGGCAGGATCTGGGAGGTAAAGCGGCAGCGATTGCTGCAACCGTGGCCGTGTTCGCGATAGACAAAAAACGGCTCGCTGTGGCCAAGGGCCCCCTGCAGACACTTCTTTTCAAAACAGGAGTGATCGATGATGCCCGGCTGATCGCTCTGGTGCTGATTGACCAGATAGCTCTTGAAGCTGTCGGAGGTGGCGTTGTACTCCGCCAGACACAAGCTGCTGATGCCGAAGTGGTGATGCAGGATGGTAAACAGGCTCTTGGGCAGCTCGGCGATGCGCACCAGTTTGATTACCGCGTTGGTCACATCCACCAGAATTTTGCAGCTGTCGCGCTCAAGACGCAGGGAGTTGGCCTGCTCCAGGGTGCGCTCCTTGTCGAGCACGTTCTCCAGCGCAATGGCGATAATGGCCGCCAGCTGGGTCAGCTTGGCGAGGGTCTCCATGGTGAAGCTGTCTAGCTGGGTGTTGATAAACTCGACCCCGCCAAGGTGGCTGCGGGCGGTGGTGATGGGGAGCTGGCAGTAGGAGCGCAGCCCCCCGTAGACCCCTTCGCGATCCAGCGCCGGGCAGCGATTCTCAAAGCGGGCGGCAGCGAGAATGATGGCCTGTTCCGGGGTCTCTTTGGCAGGACGGGGGGAGAGGTGCAGCTCTGCCTTGGGGCAGACCAGATGCTTTGGGCCGGAATGTCCCATGAAGTAGAAGATGGCCTCCTCGTCTGCACCCATGTTGAGGATCAGGTTGACCCGGGTCACGCCGCCAAAGCTGGCATCTATCTTGTTGAGTTTGTGGATAAAATCATCGAGCGTCACGGCCGACAGGAGGGATTTGGAGAGCAGGAGGAAACCGTCGTCCCAGATGGGAGAGATCTCGTCCAGGGGGATGGCACTCACATTTAGCATTGCGGCCTCACGTTATATCGATTTAGTCACCAGTCAGGCTGTCCATGCCATCGCATCACGACAAGCACCCGTCACCAAAATAAATAGCCGCAGCCCGTAAAAGCGGCTGCCAATAAGAAAAGCGGTGACGAAAATTGTCGCATGTTGCAATTCCAGAGTTGTTATTAACGAACGACAACAAAAAGTAACATCGTTATCGGGGGATATATTGGAATGGCGACTCATCATAGATGAGCTCAAATTTCATTACAATCCGATTTAATATATCTGACGGCCATATTTAACCGGTTATTTCATCAGTTCTTGATCTCAATTAAGGCGCCCGAAAAGTGGGCCGCCGTCAACTGTCAGATCTGCCTCTCCTCTTCGCTGACTGCGGGTTTCAAGATGGCATTTGCTGCCCATCCATCAGCAATTTACGAAGTGATGATCCGGCTATGGCAGCACTTCAGGCCACCGAAGATAAAGAGGGCCGACAGGCTCTGGAAGGCCATCAGCAGCCAGCTGGCGTTGTCGGCAAGCTCGGCGGTGACGCTCTGGTGCGTGAGGTAGACCAGCAGGGTGATCACCCCCAGCAGCAGGCCGTTGATCAAGGTGGTGGAGATAAACCCGATCAGCCAGGCACTGGAAATACTCAAGGCGGAAAATACGCTGCCCATGGCGAGCCGTGCAGCCATAAAACAGCCGAAAAAACCGAAGCCGAGCAGAAATATCATCTCGTCGCGCCAAATATAGCAACCTATTCCTAGCAATATCGCCGCCAGATAGGTGCCAATATAGAAAATTCCGAATAAGCGACCAATTTCATGTTGCATCATTTATCCCCTGTTTTTGGGTAATAAAAGGGTGCCCGACTCGATAAATCCGAGTCGGGTTCCCTTATTTGTGCAGAACGTCCTTTTTTAGGGCGGGTCAGCCCTTGGCTGCGCTGCGCAATTTCGCCTTGAGCGCGCTGTATTCAGTCTGGACATACACTTCCGCCTCAGGCTGATTGTCGATGCGCTCGATCTTCACCGCGCAGTACTTGTACTCCGGCGTGTGGGAGACGGGATCGACGTGCTCGATGGTGAGCTCGTTGCAGGCCCCGATCCACCACTGGTAGGTCATGTAGACCACCCCGGCGTTGACCCGGTCGTTGTAGTTGGCACGGGTGATCACCTTGCCACGGCGCGACGAGATCCAGACCAGCGCCTGATCCTTCACCCCAAGCTTTTTGGCATCGCTCGGGTGGATCTGCACATAGCCCGGCTCATCGGCCAGGGTTTGCAGCGCCGAGCAGTTGCCGGTCATGGAGCGGCAGGAGTAGTGACCCACCTCGCGCACGGTGGAGAGCACCAGCGGGTACTCCGCACAGGGCTGCTCCAGCGGCGGCCGCCACTCGGAGGCGATCAGCTGACCCTTGCCGCTCGGGGTGGTGAACACATTCCCCTCGAACAGAGTGCTGGTGCCCGGGTGATCCTCGGTCGGGCAAGGCCACTGCACGCTCTTGAGATCGGCCATCTTGTCGTAGCTGACCCCGGCGTAGAGTGGGCAGAGCGCACGCATCTCGTCCCAGATCTCTTCGGTGTTGTGGTACTCCATGGGATAACCCATGGCGGTCGCCATCAACGAGAAAATGGCCCAGTCCGGCTTCACGTTCTCAGGGGGCGTCACCGCCTTGTAGAAACGCTGGAAGCCGCGATCTGCCGAGCTGTAGACCCCTTCGTGCTCGCCCCAGCTGGTGGCGGGCAGAATGACGTCGGCCATCTCGGCGGTCTGGGTCATGAAGATATCCTGCACGATCACCAGCTCCATCCCCGCCAGAGTGCGGCGGAACTGACCGAGATCTGCCTCGGTCTGGGCCGGATCTTCACCGAAGATGTAGAAGGCCTTGCACTTGCCCTCCTCCACCTTGTGGCCAAGCTCGGTCAGGCGATAGCCGGGCTTTTGGGAGAGTGACGCCACGCCCCACGCTTTGGCGAACTTGGCGCTGATCTCGGGATCGGCCACAGACTGATAACCCGGGAACTGGTGGGGCAGCATCCCCATGTCACAGGTGCCCTGCACGTTGTTCTGACCGCGAACAGGCCCGCAACCGGTACCGCGGCGACCGAAGTTGCCGGTCAGCAGCGCCAGACCCGCCAGCCCCTTGACCACGTCCACCGCCTGACCGTACTGGGTCACCCCCATGCCCCACAGGATCATGGACGCAGGCGACTCGGCATAGGTGCGAATGGCGGCGCGGATATCGGCGGCCTTGAGGCCGGTGATCCCCTCGACATATTCCGGGGTGTACTTGGCCACCGTCGCCTTGAAGGTCTCGAACCCTTCGGTGTAGTTGGCGACAAAGGCCTTGTTGTAGAGCCCTTCATTGATCAACACGTTGGCGAAGGCGTTAACCAGCGCCATGTTGGAACCGTTTTTGAGCGGCAGCCACTGATCGGCGATACGGGCGGTCTCCACCATACGGGGATCACACACAATCACCTTGGCCCCGTTTGCCTTCGCCTTGAGGATATGGCGGGCCACGATGGGGTGAGAGTCAGCAGCGTTGTAACCAAACACCAGCAGGCACTTGGTCTCTTGAATTTCGGGAATGGCGTTGCTCATGGCGCCGTTACCTACAGTTGTCTCCAGACCGGAGACTGAGGGTGCGTGTCACACCCTCGCGCAGTGGTCGACGTTGTTCGTCCCAATCACCGCACGGGCAAATTTCTGCATCACATAGTTGGCTTCATTGCCGGGGCCACGGGCAGAGCCGGTGGTCATGATGGCGTCCGGGCCATATTTCGCCTTGATGGCAGAGAGACGGCTGCTGGCGAACTCGATCGCCTCATCCCAGGAGACCGCCTCGAACTTGCCACCGCGCTCGCGGCGGATCATCGGGCTCTTGAGACGGGGGGTCAGCAGGTTGGTGTCGTTCAAAAAATCCCAACCGTAATAGCCCTTGAGGCAGAGCTGCCCCTCGTTGGTCCGGCCGTTGGCGCCTTCGGCCCCCACCACCTTGTCGTTTTCAACCAGCAGGTTGATTTTGCAACCGGTGCCGCAATAGGGGCACACGGTAATGACTTTTTTCATGACTCACACTCTTGTTTGTTAACGAAAAACGGCTCGGCAAGCCCGCTCACACCCGCGCCGGCATCGCCAGCAGTGCCTCGGCACTGGCCAGCTGCTTCTGCCGGTTCAGGGATTCAAGATGCTCCGGCGTGACCAGCCGCAGCGCCTGGGTCGGACACACCTCGACACAGGCCGGGCCCGCCTCGCGGTGACGGCAGAGATCGCACTTGAGCGCCTGCGCCTTGGTCTGCGGACGCTTGAAGAGCGAATCAGCAGTCGGGGGCACCTCTTTGAGCACCACCGCCATGGCACCGTAAGGACAGGCCACCACGCAGGACTTGCAGCCGATGCAGCGCTCCTGCAACACCTTGACGCAACCATCCTCGCTGACGATGGCATTGTTCGGGCAGGCCATGGCGCACGGCTTGTCTTCACACTGGCGGCAGAGCACCGGCGTGGTCACCTTGCTGCCCACGATCAGCTTCAGGCGCGGCTGAAAGTAGCTGTCCTTGGAGACCAGATGTCCATCCTCGATGGCAAGATGCAGGCCGCCCTCCCGCTCAAGGGTTCCGCTGCAAGACCCTGACTGGTGTGAAACGGCGCAGGCCACCTCACAGGTACGACACCCAATACAGAGACTGGGATCTGCAATCACGAAGCTGTTCATAGAGAGGGATCCTAAATGGTTCGTTACACCGGGCCGCCCGCCGACAGGCAAAGAGGCGGCCAGCCCCCCACAAAGCATTTATCAGACCAAAACGGGAGAATGGCGCGATAAAAATTCACAAGCAACTGAAAATAAAGGAGTAATCAGAAAGAGACACGTGCTGAATGCCACAACTGACGAGGGTGACGACGGGGTGGGAAGTGTGATCGACACGACAAAAGTGACGAGCTCGACACCGGCTGACCAACCCCTGCCCCAGTCGTGTGACGGAACCATTCGAAGGAGTTTGCAGCCAGGTTCGGCCGTCCCAAACCGGGCAAGCGGAGGAACGACATCCGGGGAGAAAAGCCATACCAAGGGCCCAAAATGGGCTGTGCAGCACGCCAAAGCCGCTTGCGGCGGTAGCCAAGTTGTTTGGTTTTTCTATCGAGCTGGCAAGCCATCATTAAGTCAAACCGAACAAAAACAGGCCACTTATTGACTGATTTGTTTAGCCAGAGCCGGTTTTAGGCCCCTGCCCCTTCAGTTTTCTATCCCTCCGGTTAATATGTGCCACTTGGCAACCAGCTCCGTTGGGGTCGTTTTCATGAAGATAGGAAATAAATAGAACAGATTAAAAAAGAAAAATGAACCTCTGACATCTAGGAAGTAAGTGAGGATAAAATAGACTCCCTAGCCATATAAATAATCTTTGAACCTGACATATTTAAATATGGAGATAATCGGTGAAACTGTATAAGCAGGACGATGGTTTTCTGGAACACATGGTTAAGATATCAACAATCCTAAGTTTAGGCTTTGGTGTCTGGGCATATTTCAGCACTATTCACCCTGTATTTGAGAAAGAAAAAGAGTTACAACAAGCAAAAATTGAAAATCAATCTCTTGTCTCTACAAAAAATGAATTAACCGACCAAATAAAAAACTTAAACGGTAAGATTATCGAGCATCAAAAATCGATTGCTTCGCTGAAAGTTCAAGAATCTAAACTTAGCTTATTGATAAGAGAAAAAGAGAGCGAGTTAAAAACCGTTAACTCTAAGTTAGGTGAAGCAAGAACAATTGCGGTCATAAACAAACTTAATTACTATATGGATAAAATTATAAATGGCTATCTTTTGTCAATAACCACCGGTAAAAGGAACACATTTGACGCTGTTGAGTATGCAGAAAATTTATTAAAAACTCACAAACAGGATGATAGCGACCCATATAATGAAGAAGCATATATTTTCCTAAAACGCTATGTCGCCAGCTACAACGGTAAAAAAGTTTCTGGAGATGATTCAATTGCCTTTGCCGTTACCTTGCCATTCCTGTACAAAAAAGAGCACAATTTATAAATCCTTTAGTAAAAACATATGGTGACTTGTAGATATTGAATGTAAATAATAGAAATCATTATTGATTAGATAGGGATTGTTGATATGAGTGAATACTTATCAATTGGTGCAACCATTATTGCATCTTTGGGTGGTAGTGGGGCAATTATTCTTGGCCTGTCGAATTATTTGGGGAAAATATGGGCCGAACGTCTTATGGCGACAGAAAAGGCCAATCATGAACAAAAATTAGAGCGCCTAAGAGTCCAGCTACAAAAAGAAAACCAGCTTCATTTGGCAGAATTAAATAATGGTTTGGAAATTTATAAACAAACTCACCTTAGAGAACATAGTGATAAGTTGGTTATTTATAGAGCCACTATTGATCTCGTAGCAATAATGCTTGCCAAGGTTGAGATGATTGTATTGCGACATAAAAGAGAATTATCCCCTGAAGAAAAAGAAAGTTTTGAAACAGAAAGACTAAAAATATATGGCTATCTTGCAATGATCGCACCACAAGAAGTCATGGATGCTAATGATGCATTTATAGATCAATTGTTGGCTATCATCTTTGATGGAGAAACAACAAGTTGGGAGGAAATTAGAGCAAAGGCATTATGTTTAACAAATGCAATGAGACGAGATATTGGCATAGATAAATCAGATGTAGCATATAACGGCAATCGATAAAATCTACCAAGTGCCGTAGGGTGTAATAAGCGCGGCGCATTGCACCTCTTGCCTCTTTTAATATTTGGTGCAATTCACTTCGTTCATTGCACCCTACGATTAAATTTTAATGGAGTAAGATTTGATGAATATAAAAATCCATAATGAACATAAAGATGACATCTTCAATCTACTTGTTGATAACCTTAGGCAATTTAACTTTGATAAAATGGGTGAGGAGCGCTCCCAACCTTTAATTGTTGCCATTCATGATGATAATGACGAAGTTGTCGGTGGCATTGCCGGACGTACTATTTATCATCAACTGTTGATCGAAGTACTTTGGGTACACAATGACAAGAGAGGACAGGGGCTTGGCATTCAATTAATGGAGATTGCTGAACGCGAGGCAAAAAACGGGGATGTACTGCTGCTCAAGTCGACACCCTCTCATTTCAAGCTCCCAAATTTTATGAAAAAATGGGATTTAAAATAGTCGGTAAAGTGAGCGGCGTTAAAAATAGTCCTGACCGCTACTTTTTATTGAAGCACTATCATGGAGAGTAATAATTACCGTAGGGTGCAATAAGCGCAACGCATTGCACCTCTTGCCTCTTTTAATATTTGGTGCAATTCACTTCGTTCATTGCACCCTACATTTTCCCCTCCCAAATAAAGACTCCATTGCTACCCAGCACCCTCCCCTGTGCCATCCTGCCCGCAATTAATTAGTCACTATTTTATCGTCTGTTTTTCACTCACCTCGGTAAAAAATAGTGGCCAAAGCGCTTCCCCAGATAAAACAAACGGTTGCCCGCAGAGCGGGTGAATATTTCAATCAACGGCCAATTAATAACCTTACTCAAAAGGACGTTTTGATTATTTATACCTGAGCATGAACCCGCAGAGTGTGTGTCATTATAAGCTTAACGACAGATGAACAGACTGTGTCCCATGAAACGCATCTTTATATCCGATTAGCTCCCTTCCCATCACAATCCTTTGATTTCCCCTCGATGTTGTATCCACACATACCTGATGTGTTCGGGGCGATCTGCTGTGGCAAACGTGTAAACATCAAACTGACAAGATGAACTCATGAACTGTGATAAACAACAAGCCACTCCCGGCGTCATGCTGGCGGCGATTGGCGTAGTCTATGGCGATATCGGCACCAGCCCGCTCTATACCTTGCGCGAGTGCCTGTCAGGTCAATTCGGGTTCGGCGTCGAGCCAGCCTCCATCCTCGGCTTTCTCTCGTTGATCTTCTGGCTGCTGATCCTGGTGGTGTCGGTCAAGTACCTCTCCTTTGTGATGCGGGCCGACAACGCTGGTGAGGGTGGTATTCTCACCCTGATGTCGCTGGCGACCCGCAACGCCTCCACCCGCTGGACACCGCTGCTGATCATCCTCGGCCTGATTGGCGGCAGCTTCTTCTATGGCGAGGTGGTGATCACCCCGGCGATGTCGGTGATGTCGGCCATCGAGGGTCTGAGCATTCTCACCCCCGCCCTCGACCCCTATATCGTCACCCTTTCGGTGCTGGTGCTGACCCTGCTGTTCGCCATCCAGAAACATGGCACCGCCATGGTGGGCAAGCTGTTTGCCCCCATCATGCTGATCTGGTTTATGACGCTGGCGGTGCTGGGGCTGCGCGGCATCATCCACAATCCCGAGGTGCTGGGGGCGCTCAACCCCATCTGGGCAGTGCGCTTCTTTGTCCAGTACCAGACCACCTCCTTCTTTGCTCTCGGCGCCGTGGTGCTGGCCATCACAGGGGTGGAGGCGCTCTACGCGGATATGGGCCACTTTGGTAAAAATCCCATTCGCCTCGCCTGGTTTATCGTGGTGTTGCCCTCGCTGGTGCTCAACTACTTCGGTCAGGGTGCACTGCTGCTGAGTAATCCCGCCGCCATTGCCAACCCCTTCTTCCTGCTTGCGCCGAAATGGGCGCTGGTGCCGCTGCTGCTGCTGGCAACCATGGCGACGGTGATCGCCTCCCAGGCGGTGATCTCCGGGGTCTTCTCCCTGACCCGGCAGGCGGTGCGGCTCGGTTATCTCTCCCCCATTCGCATCGTTCACACCTCCGAGCAGGAGTCCGGCCAGATCTATATTCCGGTCATCAACTGGATGCTCTATATCTCGGTGGTGATCGTCATTATGAGTTTCGAGCACTCCAGCAATCTGGCGGCGGCCTACGGCATCGCGGTGACCGGCACCATGGTACTCACCTCGATCCTCTCCTGCTCGGTGGCCAAGAACAGCTGGCACTGGAACAAGTATCTGGTGGCCATCCTGTTTGCCGCGCTGCTCTGTATCGACGTGCCGCTGTTTGCCGCCAACCTCGCCAAGATCTTCTCCGGTGGCTGGCTGCCGCTCACCCTGGGCGCGGTGATGTTCACCGTGATGACCAGCTGGAAGAGCGAGCGTTTCCAGCTTATTCGTCGCCTGAACGAGCACGGCAACTCCCTTGAGCCGATGATCGCCTCGCTGGAAAAATCCCCGCCGACCCGGGTGGCGGGTACTGCGGTCTATATGTCACGGGTGGTCAATGTGATCCCCCATGCGCTGCTGCATAACCTCAAGCACAACAAGGTGCTGCACGAGCGGATCATCCTGCTCACCCTGCGGGTGGAAGAGGTGCCCTACGTCCACAATGTGCGCCGGGTCTGCATCGAGCAGCTCTCCCCCACCTTCTGGCGGGTAGTGGCAAGCTACGGCTGGCGCGAGACCCCGAACGTGGAGGAGATCTTCCACCGCTGCAACGCCGAGGGGCTCAGCTGCCGGATGATGGAGACCTCGTTCTTTATGGCCCACGAGTCGCTCATCATGAAAGACCGCCCTTGGTATCTCTATCTGCGCGGCAAGCTCTTTATGCTGCTGCAGCGCAACGCCCTGCGCGCCCCGGATCAGTTCGAGATCCCGCCCAACCGGGTTATCGAGCTGGGTTCGCAGGTGGATATCTGATGGCGGGTTGATGGCCTCTTAATGGCATAGAAAACGTCAGCAAATAGAGAGGGAGGCATTGGCCTCCCTCTTCTTTTCCGTTAACCCCTATTACCGCCCCCTCATCCCCAGCCCTTCTCCCGCAAGGGGAGAAGGGGGCAAACCACGGCAAATCGAACCAGCTCATTTCCCCTCACATAACAGCCGTAGGGTGCAACAAGCGCAGCGCCGTGCACCGCGAACATATTTGATAGCGGTGCAATTCACTGCGTTCTTTGCACCCTACTTAATGCTGCGTTTTCCAAGGTGACGAACCCTCCCAGCGGCTTCGTCACAAGTGACGAACGTCACAGTTCGACAGCCATACCAGCCCTTTCATCCAACCATATCAAGATTTTTATTCATTTAAAAACAGCAACTTAAAACCAATTTCACTGCAAAAACCAATCTGGCCCGTATCTTGCCAACCTGCCCCTACTTTCTCCGTTCGCGACACGACAAGGTAGGCTATGAACCGCTTCGTTATCGCTGACCCCAAGCTTTGTATCGGCTGTGGCACCTGTATGGCGGCCTGCAGCGAGGTACACAAGGCGCAAGGTTTGCAGCAACCCCCCCGTTTAACCGTTATGCGACACGAGCAGGCGACCATGCCGGTTCAGTGCCGTCACTGTGACGATGCCCCCTGCATCAAGGTGTGCCCGGTCGAGGCAATTCGCCAGACCGGCGATTGCGTGCAACTCAATGAGTCGCTCTGCATCGGCTGCAATCTCTGCGCCGTGGCCTGCCCCTTTGGCGCTATCCAGAGCGGCGGCAGCCGTCCGGTGGCCGTGGCCACCAGTTACGACACCTATATCCCCTGCTCCATCCGCTCCAGCAACCCCTCAACCTCTGCCGGCCTGCGCTGCTTTGGCGAGGATCTGCTGAGCTGGGAGCCGGGGGTGCGCAGCATCGCGGTCAAGTGTGACCTGTGCGAGTTTCGCACCGATGGCCCGGCCTGTGTCGGTGCCTGTCCCTCCCAGGCGCTGAAGCTGGTCAATGACGGCGACACCGAACGCGCCACCCGTATCCGTCGCCAGCAAGCGGCCGACACCAACCCGCAAGGGGCCTCCGCCTTTTCGGCGCCTGCCACGGCGATCCCTGCCTCCGATTTATCCACCACAGAGGGAGTTCGCTGATGTTGTCCCCCCTTGTTATGGCCACGCTCCTGCTCTTTTTGCTGGGCGCTGCCGCCGGTTTGCTCCTGCAAAAGCTGCCCGCATTGGCCAACCGCCTCAATAGCGGTTTTGCCCTGCTGGGCTCGCTCGCGGGTCTGGTCGCCGCCATCCAGATCTTTGCCCAAGGCGCCCCCGTCGACGGCCAGCTCTGGCTGCTGGGCTCGGTTCATCTCGACATGCTGGCCGCGCTGATGCTGCTGGTGATTAGCACTGTCGGCGTCGCCGTCGCCCTCTACTCCTTTGCCTATATCCGCGAATATCAGGGCAAGGGGGATGTGGCCATCGGCGCGCTGATGAACCTCTTTCTCTTTGCCATGGTGGGCATGGTACTGGCCGACAATGCGCTCGGTTTCTTGCTCTGCTACGAGCTGGTGACCCTCACCACTTACTGGCTGGTCAAGACCAACCCCGAGGCCGCCAAACAGAGCCGCCTCTATCTGGTGATGAACCATATCGGCATGGCTCTGGTGCTGATCGCCTTCTGGCTGCTCTGCCGCGAAAGCGGCTCGCTGGAGTTCGCCGCGCTGCGCGAGCACCATCTGGCGGGCGCCCTGGCATCCCTGGTGTTTCTGCTCAGCTTCTGCGGCTTTGGCCTGCGCGCCGGTTTCGTGCCGCTGCACGGCTGGCTGCCGGTGGCCGAGCCCGTTGCCCCCTCCCATATCTCGGCGCTGATGTCCGGCGTGATGGTAAAGCTGGGTCTCTTCGGCATCTTGCGGGTCAGCATCGATTTTCTCGGCGCCAGCCAGCTCTGGTGGGGCTATGTGGTACTGATCTTCGGTGCCTGCTCGGCAGTGCTCGGGGTACTGTTTGCGCTGGCCGAGCACGATCTCAAGCGGCTGCTCGCCTACCACACGGTGGAGAACATCGGCATCATCCTGATGGGGATGGGCATCGGCATGATCGGCATCGCCAACCAGCAACCGGCACTGGTGGTGCTGGGGCTACTCGGCGCGCTTTATCACCTGCTCAACCACGCCATCTTCAAGAGCCTGCTCTTTATGGGCACCGGCTCTGTGATGTTCCGCCTGCACACCCGTGACATGGACAAGATGGGTGGTCTTGCCAAGCTGATGCCCTGGACTGCGCTGGCGTTCCTCATCGGTGCCATGGCCATCTCGGCGCTGCCGCCGCTCAACGGCTTTGTCAGCGAGTGGTTTATCTACCAGTCGCTGCTCTCCATGACCAAACTCGGCACCTCTGTCGTTGCGCCGCTCGCGGTTGTGATGCTGGCGGTGACCGGTGCCATGGCGGTGATGTGTTTCGTCAAGGTGTACGGCATCTGCTTCTGCGGCGCACCGCGCAGCGAGAAAGCGAGCCACGCCCGCGAAGTGCCGGGGGCCATGGTGGCTGGCACCCTGCTGCTGGCCGCCGTCTGTCTGGTGCTGGGTCTGGGCGCCCCCTGGATTGCCCCCCATATCGCCAGCTATGGTCAGGCACTCGTTGCCAGCCAGATGAGTGTCGCCACCGGCGCCACCCTGCTGCCACTCGATAGCAGCCAGGCGATCCTCTCCCCGCCCGTTATCGCCATCACCTTGCTGGGGCTGTTCCTCATCCCGCTGCTGGTACTGGCCATCTTCAAGGGGCCCAAGCTGGGTCGTCGTCACGCTGGCACCCCGTGGGCTTGTGGTTACGCCTACGAGGAACGCATGAGCCTCACCTCTGGCGGTGTCACCCACACCTTGCGCCAACTCTGCGCGCCACTCTATCGCAAGCAGCCGCAGCTCGATCTGGCCAGCGCCCTGCACGGGGTGAGCGATACCAGCGGGACAACCGGCTGGCTGCTGCACGGTGTTGTGCTGGCGTTCTTTATCCTGATGGCTGTAGGAGTCTGATATGCCTGTTCTTGAAATGCCGAGCTGGGGCATGGTTGCCCTCGCCCTGACCCAGGCCATCGCCATGCTGGCGCTGGCACCGCTCGCCACCGGTTTCACCCGGGTGCTGCGGGCCAAGATGCACTCCCGTCAGGGGCCGGGCCTGCTGCAGGATTACCGGGATATCGCCAAGCTCCTGCGCCGTCAGGAGGTAACCCCCGAGCCTGCCGGCATCATCTTCAACCTGATGCCTGCGCTGCTCATCGCCGCCCTCTTGCTGGTAGGGATGGCGCTGCCGACCGTGACTCACGAGTCCCCCTTCCCCATCGCCGGGGATCTCATCACCGATATCTATCTGTTCGCCATCTTCCGCTTCTTCTTCTCCCTCTCGGGGCTCGACAGCGGCAGCATGTTTGCAGGTATTGGTGCCCGCCGCGAGCTGACCCTCGGCATTCTGGTGGAGCCCATTCTGGTGCTCGCCTGCTTCATCATGGCGATGATGGTGGGCAGCTCGGATCTGGGCAATATCAGCAGCTATGTGGCGACCCAGCCACTGGCCGCTCCCATCGCCACCCTGCTGGCCGGCGCCGCCTGCGCCTTCGCGGTGTTTGTCGAGATGGGCAAGCTGCCCTTTGACTGCGCCGAAGCCGAGCAGGAGTTGCAGGAGGGGCCGCTCACCGAGTACTCCGGTGCGGGCCTGGCCCTGCTCAAACTCTCCATCGGCCTCAAGCAGCTGGTGGTGGTGCAGCTCTTTCTGGTGATTTTCCTCCCCTTCGGCAAGGCGGCCAACTGGAGTCTGCCCGCGCTCATCGGCGCGGCGCTGATCCTCGCCTGCAAGCTGCTGGTGGCCTTTTTACTGGCCGGCATCATCGAAAACGCCATGGCCCGTACCCAGTTCGTGCGCACCCACAAGCTCACCCGCTACGGGTTGGGGCTGGCCCTGCTGGCGCTGCTCGCCTATCTGGTCGGGGTCTGAGCCATGCCCGCCAGCACAGCAACTTTTTCCGATTTCATCATTTGTGAATGCTCATTCCCGAACATTAAAGTGAGAACTGCATGACCATCGCCATTTCGGATCGCATCGGCTGCGACTACATCCAGCAGGTGCGAGCACAACTGCCCCACGCCATCGTCGACGAGGAGTGGCAAACCGCCGATCAGGCCACCATTACCGTCAAACCCACCAGTCTGGTCGAGACGGCCAGCCTGATCTTCCATCAGCTGGGGGGCTGGCTTCCGCTCTCCTTTGCCAATGACGAGCGCAGCCTCAACGGCCACTTCGCCGTCTACCACGTCTTCTCCATGGAGGGCGACACCAAGTGCTGGATCACCGTCAAGGTGCTGGTGGATGCCGATACCCAGGAGTACCCCTCCATCACCCCGACCATTCCGGCGGCGGTATGGGGTGAGCGGGAGATCCGCGACATGTACGGCCTGCGCGCCATCGGCCTGCCGGACGAACGCCGTCTGGTACTGCCGGACGACTGGCCGGAGGATATCCACCCGCTGCGCAAGGACGCCATGGATTACCGCCAGCGCCCGATGCCCACCACCGACACCGAGACCTACCCCTTCGTCAACGAGCTCGGCAGTGATGCCAACCGCATCGTGCCGGTCGGCCCGCTGCACATCACCTCCGATGAACCGGGCCACTTTCGTCTGTTCGTCGATGGGGAAGACATCATCGATGCCGACTACCGCCTCTTCTATGTCCATCGCGGCATGGAGAAGCTGGCGGAAACCCGGATGGGCTACAACGAAGTGGCCTTCCTGACCGACCGGGTCTGCGGCATCTGCGGCTTTACCCACAGCGTCGCCTACACCACCTCGGTGGAGAACGCCATGGGTATTCCGGTGCCGGAGCGGGCCAAGATGATCCGCGCCGTGCTGCTGGAGGTGGAGCGCCTGCACAGCCATATCCTCAACATCGGCCTGTCGAGCCACTTCACCGGTTTCGACACCGGCTTCATGCAGTTCTTCCGGGTACGGGAAAAATCCATGACCCTGGCCGAGCTGCTGACCGGCGCGCGCAAGACCTACGGCCTCAACCTGATTGGCGGGGTACGCCGCGATATCTTCAAGGAAGATCGCATCAAGGGTGCCCAGCTGGTGCGCGAGCTCCGTGATGAGCTCAAACCCCTGGTGGCCATGCTGCTGGATACCGCCAACATCTCCTCCCGCCTCATCGGTATCGGCAAGCTCGAGCCACAGATTGCCCGCGATTTCAGCTGTGTCGGCCCCATGGTGCGGGCGAGCGGCTTCAAACGCGACGTGCGCCGGGTCCACGACTTTGCCGGCTACCGCGAGCTGCCGATGGAGATCCAGACCAAGGCGGGTTGCGATGTGCAATCCCGGGTGCTGGTGCGGATCCACGAGCTCTACGACTCCCTCGACATGATTGAGTTTGGTCTTGAGCACCTGCCGGAAGGGCCACTGCTGACCGAAGGGTTCACCTACCAGCCAGGCAAGTTTGCGCTGGGCTTTACCGAAGCGCCCCGCGGCGAGAACGTCCACTGGAGCATGACCGGGGACAACCAGAAGCTGTTCCGCTGGCGCTGCCGCGCCGCCACCTACGCCAACTGGCCTGCTCTGCGCTACATGTTGCGCGGCAATACCGTGGCTGATGCGCCGCTCATCATCGGCAGTCTGGATCCCTGCTACTCCTGTACCGACCGGGTCACCCTGGTCGACCCCAGGAAGGGCAAATCCACCGTGGTCTCCTACAAGGAGATCGAGCGCTACGGCATCGATCGCAAAAACTCTCCGCTGAAATAAGGGGTCATCATGATCAAGCTGTTCAAGACCATCCTCAAGGCTGGCACCCCGACCGCCAAGTACCCCTTCGCCCCTTACGAGGTGAACCGGGATTTTCGCGGCAAACCCAAATATCAGGCGGATCAGTGCATCGCCTGCGCCGCCTGCACCAAGGCCTGCCCGGCCAACGCGCTGGTGATGGAAGTGGACATGGAGACCGGCGAACGGCGCTGGGAGATCTCCATGGCGCGCTGCATCTTCTGCGGCCGCTGCGAGGAGGTCTGCCCGACCCGCGCCATCGCCCTCTCCCCCGAGTTCGAGCTGGCGGTGACCAACAAAGCGGATCTCTATGAGGAGGCCCGCTTCGCGCTGGCCCCCTGCACCCTGTGCGGCACCTACTTTGCCCCGAGCAAGCTGGTGGCGCTGGTGGAGGATACCCTCAAGCAGGCGGGCACACCGCTGGCGACCCCGGAGCGGCTGCATCACTGCCCCGACTGCAAACGAAAACAGAGCATGCTGAGCCAGCCTGACTCGGCCCTGATCACACCGATAGCCACACCGATGGCCGCACAAAAGGAGTGGATGTGATGAGCAAGATCAAAGGCATAGAACCGGTTGTCGGCCATGCCCATACCCGCGCCGTGCCGCTGGCACAGGATCCCGAGATCACCAAACTCAAGAAGACCCTGCTCAAGGACATTCGCCGCTCGGCCTATGTCTACCGGGTCGATTGCGGCGGCTGCAACGCCTGCGAAATCGAGATCTTCGCCACCATCACCCCGCTGTTCGATGCCGAGCGTTTCGGCATCAAGGTGGTCGCCTCCCCCCGCCACGCCGACATCCTGCTCTTTACCGGCGCGGTGACCCGGGCGATGCGGGTGCCGGCCCTGCGTGCCTACGAGGCGGCGCCCGATCCCAAGATCTGCATCGCCTACGGCGCCTGCGGCTGTGACGGTGGCATCTTCCACGACCTCTACTGCGTATGGGGCGGCACCGACAAGATCGTGCCGGTGGATGTTTATATCCCCGGCTGCCCCCCCACTCCGGCAGCCACCATCTACGGCTTTGCGGTGGCGCTCGGTCTGCTTGAGCAGAAACTCAAAGCCACCAGCCACGAGGTGCAACCGGGTGAGCGGGTCGAGCTGCGCCACACCGGCATCCCCAATGAAATCCGGGTGATGATCGAGCGCGAAGCGCGCCGCATGGCCGGTTACCGGCAGGGGCGGATCATCGCCGACGAATTCATGGCCCTGCTCGAAGGTGCGACCCAGCAGGATGTGGATCTGCGCATCCAGAGCTACCTCGATCAGCACGACGATCCGCGCCTGGCGGAGATCGTCAACAACCTCGCAAACGCCTGCCTTAACCGGGCGGCCGGCAAGGGAGAGGCGGTGCATGGCTGACGAGGTTTTCTTCTATCGCCTCTCGCGCAAGTTCGTCGACGAGCAGTTCGACGTGCCGGAAGAGGCCAAGGAGGTGATGTACTACAGCCTCGCCATCGGCCACCACCTCGGCATCGTCGATTGCCTGCGAGCAGACCTGGTCTGCTCGCTGACCGGTTATCGCGACTGGGTAGCCAAGCTGCCAGAGGGGAGCGAGGCGCGCCGCAAGATGGAGGGGTTTCTCACCTTTGGCGAGATCACCATCTATCGCGAGCACTGCCATATGCTGGCCTGCGCCTTCGACCGACTGCGCAAAGCCGACAATCTGCTCGATGAGCAGGAGCTGGGCTGGACCAACACCTTTATGGATCAGCTCACCGCCCTCTTTAACGACCCCCATATGTACCTGATGGTAAGGAGCCGCTGATGGGCTGCAATCTCGTGTTGACCGTGGGCAATGCCATGATGGGGGACGACGGTGCCGGCCCCTATCTCGCCGACAAGCTGCAAGCCACCCCCCTGCCCGGCTGGATCCATATAGACGGCGGCATCGCACCGGAAAATGTGGTCTACAAGGTGCGGGAGCTGCAACCGGAGCGGGTGGTGCTGGTGGATGCCGCCGAGATCGGCGAGAAGGCGGGAACCCTGCAGGTGATCCCCCCCGAGACCATCGCCGAGATGTTTATCTTCTCGACCCACAATATGCCGCTCAATTTCCTGATCGACGAGCTCAAGACCTTTGTCCCCGAGGTGATCTTTGTCGGGGTACAACCGGCCATCGTGGCGTTCTCCTTCCCGATGACCGAGATGGTGAGCGAGGCGATGGATTATCTTTATCAGCATCTTGATGCCGCCAGTGATACTGGTCTGTTAATAGATAAACTGGATCAGTGGAATATTGCCAACGCCAACCGGTGATTATTTATCGAGTTGTTAACGACCGTTATTGACCGACGGTTCAGGCAATGTGATCGAGGCCCGATGTTAAATTAAAAACATCGGGCTAATTGTGCTGAACTTGATATAAAACAAGGTTCTTTGATTTTTTCAAAAAATCGCTAACTCTCGATTTTTTATGACAAAAAAAGCGTTGCCAGTCACAGAAATTTGCCACAAAATGGCGACCGTTATGGAAGTTGATGGGGTCTGGTGGCCTCCTCGGTCTTCAAAACCGATGTGAGCCGAGAAGGCTTTGGCAGGTTCGATTCCTGCCTCTTCCGCCAAATTTATCTATTGAACAAATACTCTCCCGCTGAATTTTTCGGCCTGAATGTTATTTCCGTTGTTTGTTCAATATGTTTGAAGTAATACCTTAAAAAAGGTGCTTGCCGCTTGCCAATATAATCCGAACTCAGGTTATCTCGCTGGCCAAAAATTAATTTATCAGCATCGATGCAGCATTAATTTATACCCGCTCATTGATGCACCCAGTTTGCACTCATCCGCAAATCGCCAGCAGTGCCATAACCCGTCAGCTCGGCCTCTCTATCGGCAAACCGGTGCGCATCCCGAACCCACGCACTGCACTGGTAATCCCATGCCGAACTCGTCTCACGCGTCAGCCATCCCCCACCGCCAGCCCGCATCAGGTACGGCTGCCGACGATTCACTGCCAGATTCACAGCAACAGCCCGGCCAGCAACCAACGCGCCGTTTGCCACAAGTGGAACAGCTGCTGCAGCAACCCTTTCTCGCCGGGTTTATCGAGGCGCTGAGCCGCCCACTGGTGACTCAGACGGTGCGCGAAACCCTCAGCGAACTGCGCCAGAGCGAAGATTTTCGCCAGCATGGCGTCGTCCCCGAGCAGATCGAGGCGCTGATTGCCAAACGCTGCCGACAGCAGTTGCGCCAGCGTCAAACCCGGGTGATCAACGCCACAGGCACCCTGGTGCACACCAATCTGGGGCGTTCGCCGTTAAGTGCCGATCTGTGGGACGAGGTGCGTGACCTCAACACCGGCTACAACAATCTGGAGCTGGATCTCGCCACCGGCAAGCGCGGCGGGCGCAAGGGGCTGATCGCCCCCCTGCTCCGTTGCCTCACCCAGGCCGAGGATTCGCTGGTGGTCAACAACAACGCCGCTTCGCTCTTTTTGCTGCTGCAGGAGGTAGCCAAGGGGCGCGAGGTGATCGTCTCGCGCGGCGAGCAGATCCAGATTGGTGGCGGCTTTCGCATCCCCGACATCCTGGCCCTCTCCGGCGCCAAACTGGTGGAGGTGGGCACCACCAATATCACTACCGCCAAAGATTACCTCGATGCCATCACCGATCAGACCGCGCTGGTGCTGATGGTGCACAGATCCAATTTCGCCATTCGCGGCTTTACCGAATCCCCCGATATCGGCGAGGTAGCCCGCGCCCTGCCCGAGCACGTAGTGCTGGCGGTGGATCAGGGGTCGGGCTTGACCAGCGAAGAGTTTGCACCGGATGAAACCTCGGTGCGCCAGTACATCAAGGCGGGGGCAGATCTGGTCTGCTACTCAGGCGACAAGCTCTTGGGGGGCCCGCAATCTGGCATCATCAGCGGCCGCAGCGACCTTATCAAGCGGCTGGAAAAACACCCCATGATGCGCACCTTCCGCCCGAGCCGCATCGTCTACTCCCTGCTCGAACGCCTGCTCGTCCACAAGCTCAACAAATCCCCCATCGGTGAGGGTATTGCCCAGCGCACCCTGAGCAACCCGGCCGCCATGCAGGCGAGAGCCTCCCAGCTGATGGCCGCCCTGCCCGGCTGCTTTGTGCCCATTCCCGCCCAGCTGGTGGTGGGCGGCGGCACCTTGCCGGACGAGTTCTATCCGGCGCCTGCGCTCGAATGCACCGACCCGCGCCCGGCCCAGCAACTGCTCGATGAGCTGCGCGAACTGCCGGTGCCGGTGATTGCCACCGTGCGCCAGCAGAAGGTGCTGCTCAATATGGCGACCCTGCTGCCGGCGGAGATGGAGCTGTTGATCGCCCAACTCAGGGAGTTGCTGCTGCCCGCCCCGTTCAATGCAACAAATGCGACCGAGGAGCCCTGATCCCATGACCCCCTATCGCGCCGTTATCGGCCTTGCCGGCCACGTGGATCACGGCAAGACCCTGCTGATCAAGGCCCTCACCGGCATCACCACGGCCCGCGCCCATGAGCAGGCCATCGGCATGACTCAGGATCTCGGCTTTGCCCACTTCGACGACGGTCAGGGCAACACCATAGGCGTCATCGACGTGCCCGGCCACGAGCGCTATATCCGCAACATGGTGGCGGGGCTCTGGAGTCTGGATCTTGTGCTGCTGGTGATTGCCGCCGACGAGGGGTGGATGCCGATGACCGGCGATCACCTGCGCCTGCTCAAGGCGATGGGGGTGCCGCGTCTGCTGGTCTGCATCAACAAGTGCGATCTGGTCAGCCCCGACGAGCTTTTGCTGTTGGAAGAGAGCCTGCTGGAGCGGGTGATGGACGAGAGCGGCATGGTGCCCGATATCGTCAGCGTCAGCGCCAAAACCGGCGAGAATATGGCCGCCCTGCACGCCGCCATCGTGCGCCAGCTTGCCGATCTGCCAGCCTCACAAGCGGCTCGCGAACAGGGCGCCCCACGCCGCTCTCGTGAAGAGGCATCACCGCGCCTCTATGTAGACCGGGTCTTTACCGCCAACGGCACCGGCACCGTGCTCACCGGCACATTGCAACAGGGCTGCCTCAAGGTGGGGGACAAGCTGCGCCTCTACCCCGCCGATCGGGAAGTGCAGGTGCGCTCCCTGCAGGCCTATCACCAGAGCGTCGACGAGATCGGCGCCGTCTGCCGGGTGGCGGTGGGCCTGAAAAAAGTGCCCCACAAGGAAGTAGCCCGCGGTCACTGCCTGACCAGCACAACTGGCCAGTGCGAGGCGGCAACCCACCTTATCGTGCAGCTCTGCGAGGTTGGCGGCAGCATTCGGGAGCAGCGCAACCGCGAAGTAGAAGTGGCCCTCGGCAGCTGGCATGGTCGAGCCCGTTTTGTGCCCATCAAGGATACCCGGCTGGCACGGCTGATCTTTGCCAGCCCCATCCCCTGCTTCTTTGGCCAGCCGCTCGCCATCATTCGCCACGGCAGCAGCGAACTGTTGCACGGCGCCCGCATCGTCTGGTGCGGTGACATCCATCCCGCCAGACGCAAGGCGCTGCATGCCCTGCTGAGCGAGCTGCCAGATGAGCTCGAGCACTACAACCCGGCCACCCTGCAGCTGGGGCTCAATGGCTATGTGCTGGCCAGCCGCTTTGACCAGCAGCCCGAGCAGGTCACCCCCCTCGGTGACTGGCTGCTGGATAACTGCTGGCTGGCCAAGAGCCGCGATCAACTGCTGGCCACGCTGAAAAGTGAACCCCTTAGTGCTGTGGAGCTCGCGACCCGCTTTGGCATCTCCCTGCCGGTCACTCAGGCCCTGCTCCAGCAGCTCAAAAGCGAGCAGCTCATTCGCCTGCACCATGACAAGTGGCAGCCGGGCAGCGGCGAGTCGGAAGATGATCTGGGGGAAGAGGCGCAGCTGGTGCTCAAGGTGGTGCGAGATCAAGGCAAGGAGGGTTACGAGCCCGGTAAACTGGGCCCCGGCGGCGTGGAGCTGGATCCCTTTATCACCCGCAAACTGCCCGCGGCCCTGCAGCAGGGCTTGCTGCAAAAAGGCGCGTTGCAAAAGCAGCTGCGCAATCTGGCGCGACTCAAGTATCTGGTGCAGCTCGATGGCCCCATCTACTACGATGCCGCGCTTTACAACCAGATGGTCGCCGCCGTGCTGGCGGGCCAGCAGGTGGGAGATCTGATCGACATGGCATCCCTCAAGGAGATCACCGGCTTGTCGCGTAAATACGCCATTCCGTTCTGCCTGCGCATGGAGATGGATGGCTGGGTGCGGCGTGAGGAGAACGAGCGCCGGGTGCTGCGTTTGCCGCAGACTCAAGATGAGATGGAGCCGGCATGAGCGCCACCATCGCCCCTTCTGGCTCTTCCAATCCTGTGGCCAACCGGCTGCGCCGCGAATTTCATATCGACGGTATCGTACAGGGGGTCGGCTTTCGCCCCTTCGTCTATGGGCTGGCACTGCGCCACGGCCTTGCCGGCTATGTGTTGAACGATGCCAACGGCGTCACCATTGGCGCCGAAGGATCCCCTGAGCAGCTGGCCAGCTTTGCCCGCGAACTGCGGGAACTGGCGCCGCCGCTTAGCCGCATCGATCATTTCAGCGAGCGGGAACTGCCCCTTGCTCATGATCCCGACTTCGATGGCCAATTTCATGGCCAGTTTCGCATTAAAGCGAGCCAGCAGCAGAGCGCGGCCACGGTCGCCATTTCGCCGGATCAGGGGATGTGCGAGGCATGCGCCAACGATGTGGCCAACCCTTCGGATCGCCACCATCGCTACCCCTTTACCAACTGCACCCACTGCGGCCCGCGCTACACCATTATCCGCCGCCTCCCCTACGACCGCCCCCATACCGCCATGGCGGGCTTTGCCATGTGCCCGCGCTGTGCGGCGGCCTATGAAAACCCGCTGGACAGACGCTACCACGCCCAGCCGGTAAGCTGCCCCGAGTGCGGGCCCCACCTCAGCTGGCGCAGCGGCAACGGCGATGCGCTGGCCGAGCGCGAGGATGCCCTGCAGGCCGCAGCAAGCGCCCTGCAAGCGGGAGCTCTGATCGCAGTCAAGGGGATGGGGGGTTATCACCTGATGTGTGATGCCCGCAACGAACAGAGTGTTGCCAGATTACGAATGCTCAAGCGGCGCGCGCGCAAACCGCTGGCGGTGATGATAGGCTCCCTTGCCGAGGCCAAACTGCATGTCACCGGCAGCGAAGACGAGTGGAAGCTGCTCGCCTCTCAGGCCAGACCCATCACCTTGCTGCGCAAGCGAAAAAACGATGATCGACCGTCAGAATCCCAACTGACAACCGCGCCGCTGGCCGAGGGGATCGCCCCCGGCATCCCCTACCTTGGCGCCATGCTCCCCTATACCCCGCTCCATCAGCTGCTGCTAGACGCCTGCGCCATCCCACTGGTGGCCACCAGCGCCAATGGTCGCAGCAGCCCAATCCTTATCGAGTGCGAGGCGGTGGTCAGGGAACTCGGCAGCGAGATTGACGGCATTCTGGATCACAACCGTCCCATCCTGCACCCGTGCGACGACAGTCTGGTGCAGTGGGCAGGCGGGCGACGCCAGACGTTGCGGCTGGCCCGGGGCTATGCCCCCTGCACCCCCAGCTTGCAAGAGGCGGTCAAGGCGCCGCTCTTGGCGGTCGGGGCGCAACAGAAGAACCAGCTGGCGCTCGCCTTCGGCCGCCAGCGCATCTACAGCCCCTATATCGGCGATCTGCACAGCCTGCCGATACAGGAGCACTTCGAGCAGACCCTGGCCACCTTTCGCGATCTCTACGATCTCAACCCCGAACTGCTGGTCTCGGATCGCCACCCGGGCTACCTCAGCCACCAGTGGGCCAAAAGCTATTGCCAGGATCAGGGTGCAACCCATCTCGAGGTGCAGCACCATCACGCCCACCTGCTGGGGGTGATGGCCGAGCACAACATCACGGGCCCGGTGCTGGGTGTTGCCTTCGATGGCACCGGCCTTGGCGATGACGGCACTCTCTGGGGCGGCGAGCTGCTGATCGCAGACGTTCAGGGATTTGAGCGGGTTGCCCACCTTGCCCCCTTCAAGCTGATCGGCGGCGAAGCGGCCATCCGCGAGCCAGTACGTCAGCTGCTGGGGTTGCTGTTTGAATCGCACAGCCCTGAGGAGATCAGTGCCCTCGATATTCCGTTGATCAAGCAACTGCCCCTTAAGCGGATCAGCAACCTGCACCAGCTCTGGCATCTCGGTCGCAACGCCCCCTACACCAGCTCCATCGGTCGGCTGTTCGATGCGGTGGCGGCGCTCTTGGGAGTGATCGACACCCCCGATTACGAGGGCGAGACCGGACTCTTGCTGGAGGCGGCTGCCTTGCAGCTGGCCCCCGATGAACAGCCCTTCCCCCTCGCCTTTGATCTCAGCCAATCAACAGAGGGGCCACTGCATATCGAGTGGGCCAAGCTGCTCAACACCCTTGTCAGCGAGCGGCGTCAAGGCACCTCAACCGCCAGCCTGGCCGCCGGTTTTATCCGCGCCATCAGCGCTCTGGTCATCGCCCTTGCCGAGCGCTTCCCCGGCTATCCGGTGATGCTCGGGGGCGGCGTCTTTCAAAACCGGGTGCTGATGGATCAGCTGGTGCCCGCTCTCGAAGCAGCCGACCGGCAGGTATTGACCAGCGAAACCCTGCCGCTCAATGACGGTGGCATCGCCGCCGGTCAGCTCTGGTTTGCCATCCACCATATTGCCACGCACCAGCCTGCCACAGCCGGTTGTGCCACCTTGTCGGAGTCCTGAAATCCATGTGTCTATCCATCCCCTCTCAGGTGGTGCAACTGCACCCCGAAGATAACTGCGTCACCGTCGACACCCTGGGGGTGCAGCGGCGCGTCAGCTGCATGCTGCTCGAAGAGCCCCTCCAGGTGGGCGACTATGTGCTGCTCCATATCGGCTTTGTGATGAGCAAGATTGACGAAGAGGAGGCGCAGGCCAGCCTCGAGAGCTTCCGCCAGATGGTGGCCCTGATGCCCAAACAGGATATCTTGCCATGCTGACCTTGAATGATCTCTTTCAGGGCTTTCGCCAGCCAGAGGTGATCCACGCCCTCGCCGCCCAAATTAATGAACTGGCAAAAGATCTGCCCGAACCGCTGCGGGTGATGGAGGTGTGTGGCGGCCATACCCACACCATCATGAAGTACGGCCTGCACCAGCTGCTGCCCGCCAGCATCGAGTTTGTCCACGGCCCCGGCTGCCCGGTCTGCATCATGCCCAAAGAGCGCATCGATCAGGCCATCGAGCTCGCCCGCCAGCCCAATGTCATTCTGGTGACGTTGGGGGACATGATCCGGGTGCCGGGCTCCAAAGGCACGCTGGCCCAGCAGCGCGCCAAGGGGAGCGATATCCGTCCGGTCTATGACCCCCTCGACGCCCTGCGTATCGCCAAAGAGAATCCGGAGAAAACCGTGGTCTTCTTCGCCATCGGTTTCGAGACATCCACCCCGATGACTGCGGCGCTCTTGGCTGCCGCGGAAGATCAAGGGATCGAGAACCTGCTGTTTCATATCAACCATGTGCTGGTGCCCCCCGCCATCCACGCAGTGATGGCCGACGGGGTTGCCAAGGTCAACGCCTTTATCGGCCCCTCCCACGTCAGCGTCATCACCGGCGCCGATATCTACCTGCCCATCGTCGATCGCTATCAGGTGCCTGTGGTGGTGAGCGGCTTCGAGCCGGTGGATGTAATGGAGGCCCTGCTGATGATGGTGCGCCAGAAGGTGGAGGGTCGCCACGCGCTCGAGGTGCAGTACAGCCGCGCCGTCACCGCCAGTGGCAATAAAGCCGCCCAGCGGCTGGTCGAACGCTTTTTCGAGACCCGCGAGCACTTTCGCTGGCGAGGTCTGGGGGATATCAACGCCTCCGCCCTGCGCCTGCGGGATGCGTTTGCCAAACGCGATGCGGAGCGTCACTTTGCGCTCGATCAGACCCCCATCGATGACCACAAGGCGTGCCAGTGCGCCGATATCCTGCGCGGCCTGGCCAAACCGAACCAGTGCAAAGTCTTTGGCCGGGGCTGCACCCCGACCCAGCCCATGGGCAGCTGCATGGTCAGCTCCGAAGGGGCCTGCAATGCCTACTACCGATATATGGGGATCCAATGAGAGAAATCCAACTTAGCCACGGCGGCGGCGGCGTGGAGATGAATCAGCTGATCAACCAGCTCTTCTTTCGCCACTTTGGCAACGAGATCCTGCTGCGCGGTGAAGATGCCGCCCTGCTGCCGGTAAACGGCCCCGTTGCCTTCACCACCGACAGCTTTACCGTCTCGCCGCTCTTCTTCGAGGGGGGCGATATCGGCAAGCTGGCCATCGCCGGGACGGTCAACGATCTCGCCATGATGGGGGCCAAGCCCGAGTATCTGAGCTGCAGCTTTATCATCGAGGAGGGGTTCCCCTACGCCGATCTCGCCCGCATCGTCGAGTCGATGGCCGCGGAGCTTGCCAACAGCGGCGCCCGCATCGTCTGTGGCGACACCAAGGTGGTGCCCAAGGGAGCGGCCGACAAGATCTTTATCAACACCAGTGGGGTAGGCACCTTCCCGTTGCCTGAGCAGAGCCGGGGCATCTCGGTACGCAACCTCAAGGCCGGTGACGCCATTCTGGTGTCGCGGGATATCGGCAGCCACGGCGCCTGCATCCTGATGGCCCGCGACGCCCTGCAACTGGGATCTGATCTCAAGAGCGACTGCACCACCCTCTGGCCGCAGGTAGAAGCGCTGCTAAAAGCGGGGATTACCCCTCACGCCCTGCGCGACGCCACCCGCGGTGGCCTTGCCGCCGTGCTCAACGAGTGGAGCAGCGCCTCCCAAGTGGCCATCGAGCTGGAGGAGTCCGCCATTCCGGTGTGCGATCCGGTGCGCGGCCTGTGCGAGCTCTACGGTTTCGAGCCCCATGATCTCGCCAACGAGGGGACCATGGTGCTGGCCCTGCCTGCCGAACAGGCGCAGGACGCACTGGGCATCTTGCGGCAATTCAACCCAGCAGCCAGCCAGATCGGCGTGGTTCAGGCGAGCGATCGCCACAAGGTGATCCTCAACAACCCCTGGGGTAGCCGCCGTTATCTGGAGCTGCCGCAAGGGGAGCTGCTGCCGCGGATCTGTTGAGCGGTCATGCCGTTCCGTCAATTACAGGGAGGAGCCACTGCTCCTCCCCATATCGGTTAAGGAGCCACCATGCACGAAATGTCTCTGGCCATGGCCGCCATCGATCTGGCTGCCGAGCAGGCCACCCAGCGGGGCTTTAACAAGGTGACCGCCCTCTGGCTCGAGGTCGGCAGCTTCTCCTGCGTTGACCCGGACACCATTGCCTTCTGTTTCGAGGCCGCCGCCAAGGGCACAGTCGTCGAAGGGGCCCAACTTCACTTTCAGCATCAGGCGGCAGAGGCCTGGTGTTACGACTGCAACAAGACGGTCACCCTCACCGAGCGCGGGCAGGCCTGTCCCGGGTGCGGCGGATACAAATTACGAGTCGCGCAGGGTGATAGCCTGCGCATCACCGACATCGAGGTAAGTTGATATGTGTAGCGTATGCGGATGCGGCCAGGCGCGGATTGCCGGCCATGAGCACGATCATGAGCATCATCACGAACATGATCATAAGCACGACCATCATCATGCTCATGACACCCATCACCATCATGATCACGAGCAGAGTGCGCCGCGCACCCTGATCATTCACCACCACTATCACCATCAGGGAGATGTCCATCACCACTACCACGGGGTGCGGGCTCCCATAAGCCATGAGGGGCATGATCACCCCCATGAGCACCACCATGATCACCCCCACGACCATCATCATGATCATGCCCACTCTCATGACCACGGCCATTCCCACGCGCATCCCCATGATCACAGCCATGACCATGACCATGACCACCAGCAGGGTGATCTGCACTACGGCAAAGGGGAAGCGGGATTGTCGGTGCCCGGCATGGGACAGCGCCAGCTGATCGCCATCGAGATGGATGTGCTGGCCAAGAACAACGCGCTGGCAGCCCACAACCGCGAGCACTTCGACGAGGCGGCCCAGCTGGTGCTCAATCTCGTCTCTAGTCCGGGTTCAGGCAAGACCACTTTGCTGTGCGAAACCCTGCGCCAGCTGGCCGACAAGCGCCCCTGCGCGGTAATCGAAGGGGATCAGCAAACCAGTGCCGATGCGGAACGCATTCGTGCCACCGGCGTCCCTGCCGTGCAGATCAACACCGGCAAGGGCTGCCATCTGGACGCCAAAATGGTTCACGATGCCTGCCACCAGCTGCCCGCCAATGAAGGGGGCATCCTCTTTATCGAGAACGTGGGCAATCTGGTCTGCCCCGCCAGCTTCGATCTCGGCGAGAAGTACAAGGTGGCGATCCTCTCCGTCACCGAGGGGGAAGAGAAGCCCCTCAAGTACCCGGACATGTTCGCCGCCGCCCAGCTGATGGTGATCAACAAGATCGATCTGCTGCCCTACGTCAGCTTTGACGTGGCCCGCTGCATCGAGAACGCCAAACGGGTCAACCCCTATATTCAGGTGATCCAGGTCAGCGCCACCACAGGCGAAGGGATGGATGCCTGGCTCAACTGGCTGGCCACAGCCTGAACCGGTTAAACTCCGCTGATAACGGTAGAAAGCAAGAGAGGGAGGCTGATGCCTCCCTCTCTTTTATCTGTAGACCTTGTCGGTCGTGCTATCTGTTCGGAGTAGCCAGCGTCCCCTCACCCTGGCCCTCTCCCCAGGGAGAGGGAACCAAAGAGTCGACACCGATCATGCCCTGCCAGTATTCAGATTCGCCGAGGTAAATCTTACTAGTGAAGCGCATATTTGCTCCCTTCTCCCCCTGCGGGAGAAGGGCTGGGGATGAGGGGGAAGCCAATCCTCAGGCCACGCTACGGGCCATCGCCTCCTGCTCCGGCTCACCAAAGCGCAGCACCCGATGGCAGATCTGGCGCAACAGCGCCTGCTGGTGACTGAAGACAAGCATGCCAAGCCCGCGCTGTTCGCACTCCATCATCAACTCCTGCCAGAGCTGGCGCTGGATTTGCGGATCCAGCTGGGCGGTCACCTCATCGGCAATCAGCAGACGGGTGCGTGGATCGAGGGCGCGCAGCAGCGCGATTCGGGCCAGCTCGCCACCGGAGAGCTGGCCGGGTTTACGACCGAGCCATTCAGGCTTGACCATAAAGCGGGCCAGCATGGCCTCATCGGGGCGCCATACATCCCACAACGCCTGCCCGGTGGTGCGATAGGGATTGAAAGTGAGTTCCGGGTGCTGGGGCACCAGCTGGATGGGGTTATAACCTTTTACCTGTTCAGGCACCGGCTGCCCATCCAGCAGGATCTGCCCGCCGGCCCCAACCGGTTGCCAACCGGCCAATACCCGCCCCAGCGTGGTCTTGCCATGGCCACTCGGCGCAGAGATGCCGAGCCGTTCGCCCGCTTTCACCATCAGCGATAACCCCTGCCAGAGGGGACGTTCCCCCTGGGCGATAGTGAGATTTCGTACTTCCAACATCAGTAAACCTCCGGCACAGAGAAGAGCGCATTGAACTCGGGCAGCGCCTGCCAGTGGGCGCGGAGCATCTCGCTCCCCTGCCCCTGGCGCAGATGGTGGCTGCTCAAGGTGTCGCTCACCTGCCCCTGATGCAGCGCCACGATGCGATCGGCAAAGCGGGCCGCCAGCGCCAAATCGTGGGTCACCCAGAGGATGCCGCTGCCCTGATTGGCCAATTCACGCAACTGGCCGAGCAGCTGGCAGGCCAACCCCTCATCGAGCCAGGCGGTGATCTCGTCCGCCAGAATGTAGCGGGCACCGCCGAGCGCCGCAGTGCAGGCCAGAATGCGCTTGGCCATGCCGCCGGAGAGCTGGCGCGGGAATCTGTCCAGGGTGGTCGCGGGCAGCTGGTAGCGCAGCAGTTGCTCGCCGAGCCGCTCGCGAGAACCGCTCTGGCCGCAGAGACGTGCCGCCCGTCCCAGCTGGCGCTCCACCGTCAGCAATGGATTGAGGGCGCTTACTCCCTGTGGCACATAGCAGAGGGTGTGACCGCGCAGACGGGCGCGGCTGGCATCGCACAGAGGTGTGCCATCGAGGGAGATGCTGCCGCGCATCCTCAGGTTGTCCGGCAGCAGGGTCAGGGCGCTTTGCAACAGCAGGCTCTTGCCCTCGCCGCTCCCCCCCACCAGCGCCACTATCTCCCCCGGCGCCAGTTGCAGGCTGATATCGGTCAGCAATGGCTGCCAACTGCGCCGCCCCAGCCAGGAGTAGTGGGCTGCCTCTATGGTCACCTGATCAAAACTCAGCATGGTTCACTCCTGTGCCACAGCAGCTGTTGCAAGGCGCGGGTAGCCTGATCAAACAGCAGAACCAGCAGCAGCAACATCAGCCCCGGGAAGAGCGCCAGCCACCAGCCGCCACCGGCCAGATAACGCAACGCATCGGCCAGCAGCAGACCCAGCGAGGCCTCATGGGCCGCCAGCCCAAAGCCGAGAAAGCTCAAGGCCGCGCTGTGCAGCACCGCATGGGGAAACATCAGCAGGGTGCCGATAAACCACTGGGGCAGCAGCCCCGGCAGCAGGTGGGTGCGCCAGCGACGCAGCGCTCCCATCCCCTGACAGCGGGCCAGCACCACATAGTCGCTGCAGGCGATCCGCCGCGCTTCTGCGCAAAGGATCAGCGCCAACTTGGGCCAGTGGGTGAGCGCCACCGCCAGGATCACCCCGCGCATACCGCCCCCCACGGTAAAGCAGATAAGGATCAAGAGCAGCATATGGGGCAGCGCCAGCATGGCGTCGATCACCATTCGCACCGCCGCATCACATCTGGGGTGAATGAGCGACACGCTTGCCGCCACCATGGCCAGCAGGCCACTGCACAGCGCCGTGCTGATCCCCAACTCCAGACTGGTGAGGGTGCCCTGAAAGGCCCGCAACCAGAGATCCCGCCCCATCTGATCGGTGCCAAACCAGTGCACCAACGAGGGGGGCTGCTGGCGCGCCAGCAGATCCATCGGCACATCCTGATGAGAGAGGCTCCAGCCGTAAGTGGCCAACAGCGCCAATCCGAGCAGGGCAAAAACCAGCCGCAGTATGGAGGGAAGCGGATTAAACAGCATGCTCGCCCTCCCAACCCCGATTGATACGGGCCAGCAGCAAATTGGCCACCGTATTGCCAATAAAGACCAGCAGGGTGCAGAAGAGCACGATTCCCATCAGCAAGGGGATATCCCCCCGCAGCCCCGCATCCACGGTGGCCTGGCCGAGCCCCGGGTAGGAGAAGACCTTCTCGGCCAAGAGCGAGCCGCCAATCAGCTCGCCAAGGGAGGCAAACTGCAGGCAAAGCGCCGGGGTCAGGGCATGGCGCAGCACATGAAAACGCAGCATGGGCCAACCGCCATCCCCCTGAGCGCGGGCGTAGCGGATAAAGTCGCTATCCAGTACCTCGGCCACCCGCCCCCGGGTGTGCAGCGCGATATTGCCCACCCCTAGCAGCGCCAGGGTGGTGACCGGCAGCAACAGATGGCGTGCTCGCATAGCCCAATCAGCCTCATCTGCGGAGAGGCCCGGCGTCCAGGCGCAGCAGACCGGCAGTAGCGGCCAGTGCACCGCAAACAGGGCGAGCAGCAACAGGCCGACCCAGAAGGTGGGCAAGGAGGCGAGTAGGTAGGCAAAACGGCAAATAAGGCGATCGGGCCAGCGATTGAGATAGCGACCGGCGCAGAGGCCCAGCAAAATCCCGAAACAGCCGGAGAGCAGCCAGGCGCCCGCCAGCAGCAGGAAAGAGGCAGCAAAGCGCTGGCCTATGACTTCACCCACAGGCGCGTTGTAGAGCATGGAGTAGCCGAGATCCCCCTGCAGCACCTGGCTAAACCAGTGCCAGTAGCGCAGCCAGAGCGGCTGATCCAGCCCCCAGCGAGCGGCGATGCGGGCGTACTGCTCCGGCGGCACATGGAGCAGATCGTTGCCGATATAGGCTTTGATGGGATCGATAGGGGAGTAGCTGAGCAACACAAAGGTGGCGACCGACACCAAGCATAAAAGCCCTGCCAGACGCAGCAGGGCTTTCACCGTGACGCTCATCATAGTGGACGAACTTAGCGGCACGTCCACCGCCAATCCTGCAGGTTGTTGAGGAGTGACCAGCTACCGTGGATTTCCGGCGCCCCCTTGCCAAGATCGATGCAACGGTTGGCGAGATAGGTGTGCTGCACATTGAGCAGCCAGGCCCAGGCGGCATCTCCCTGCACTCCGGCGCCCGTTTTGCCATCCCACTCCACCTGCTGCCAGAACGGCACGGCCGCCTGCCAGTTCGGGGCATCCAGCGCCTGCTTGAGGTGGCCATCCACCACAGGGTTGCTGTAGTAGCCCGGGTTGTAGAACTCCACGCCACCGGAGCCGCTCTGGTAGTGGTGATAGAGCTCCATGGGATCCAGACTCCCCCACCCCATCAGCACCGGGTTGGCGTGCATCTCCCGCTCCACCTGCTCCCAGCTGCCGGACTTGAGGCTCACCTCAAGGCCGATGGGTTTGAGCATGGCCCGCACCGCTTCCGCCAAATCCCGGCGGGTGCTGTCGCCACTGGTGTACCAGAGGGTAAAGGCGGCGCGCAGATTGCCCTTGTGGCGAATGCCGTCACTGCCCATCTTCCAACCCGCCTCGTCGAGAAGGGCATTGGCGTGGGCGACATCCCCATCCTTGAAGGCGGTGGCTTTGTTCAGCCAGGGCAAGCCTTCCACCGCGCTGTAGGCGGGGATGGCGTGCCCTTCCAGTAGCTGATCGGCCAGTAGCTTGCGGTCGATGGCGTAGTTGATGGCGCGGCGCACCGCCACGTCCGAGGTCACGTCGTTGCCGACGGGATAACCCTTGGCATCCTTGCCGCCCGCAGGCGGAATGGGGAAGACGATACCGCGGTTCTCCACACTCGGGCGCACCCAGAGCTTGAGGGAAGCAGGCACGGTGGGCGCCAGTGACGGGGCGATGCGCACCACATCAAGCTGGCTGCTCTGGGCCGCGGCATAGGCGCTCTCTTCATCGATAAAGACAAAGACCAGCCGTTTGAAGTCATTGTTGCCACCGGCGTAATAGGGGTTCGCCTCTACCACCAGTTGCTGACCGGGCAGGAAGCTCACCAACCGGTAAGGGCCTGCACCGACCGGTTTTTGGGCATATGCTTTTGCGTCGTAATCCTGCTTCGACACTATCCCCAAGGATCCTAGCACGTTGACGAAGGTGCTCTGGGGGGCGCTAAGAGTGATGGCCACCTCGGTGGGCGAGAGCACCTTGGCCGAGACAAAGTTGCCCATGTCGATCTTGCCGCCACCCTTGGCGGCGCTGTTGTAGGTAAAGGCCACATCCTCGGCGGTGAGCGGCGCGCCGTTGGAGAATTTCAGGTCAGGCCTGAGGGTAATGAGCCACCCCTTGCCATCCTTGTTCGGGGTCACAGCCTGGGTAAGCACATTCTGCCAGCTGAGATCGGCGTTCTGCTTGAGCAACGGGCTATGCAGCAGCAGGTAGCTGCCGTGGCTCCAGCCGAGCAGCGGGTCAAACCCTTCGGTGGGTTCGGCTCCGATGGCGAGCTTGAGCTCGGCAGGCACAGATTGGGCGGCGGCCAGCGCCGCGTGAGAGGCAGAGCCCAGCAGCAGAGTCAACAGGGCGGTAGCGCCGGATCTGGCGTAATGGCGAAGGGAATTGCGTGGAACAGTCATGGGGATCCTTCTTGTTTTGTACCACTCACGGATCATCACTCAAAAAAGAGGTGGAATGCGTGTCTGAACATGGGAGTGAGGGGCCAAAATGGCCCCCTATTCTAAACTTGATTTCGCGTGAAACCTAGCGACTATGCCGGTTGACCGCGCCGGGCACCGAATAGCCGTCTGCGACCCAGATCCACACCGCCAGCCCCTTGCTGCACCGGCAAGGAGAGCAGCATCTTGAGGGTGCTGCTCACCAGCGCTCGCCCCTCCCCGGCCCCGAGATGGGGATCGAGCGGCGACATCAGGGAGCAGGACAACAGCTGACCACTTTCGGGCAATTCACCCACCATAAAGGTCATGTTGCCGCAGGGGAGCTGCAGGGCGAGCCGATCGCTGTTGCTGCGCACCGGCCAAAGCTGATCCGGCCCCGGCAACACCACCACGCTCAGCATCCAGGGGGTGAGCACACAGCCGAGCCACTGACCTTCAAACAACGTGCACTCCGCCACAATGGGCATGGTGGCGTGATAGAAAGGCAACGCCTGCATCTCTTCACGAGCGATCCGCTCGAACTGGGCTACCAGCAGAGGCGCGGGATTGCTGGCAAAACCGGCAAACTCCTGCGCAGCATCAAGCTCGCTTAAATGAGACTGCGCCATAGGCCCTCCTGCTCTTGTTCAGCTTTCTCCTGCTCAGAGAGCGCAATGGCGGGCGCACCAACGGCAGCCAGCAGGGTCAAAATCCGATCCGTCGCCTCACCCATGGCAGCCGCCACCACAGGGGTGAGGCCGATGCGGGGCTCGAGGGATTCGGGCTCGACCCCGATCAGGGTGAGCCGCTTGGGCGACTCCCCCGTCATGTGCAGCGCCGAGAGCACGTCCGCCAGCCCCAGTTGGTGCGGGGAGATCTTGCGGCCAAACAGGGTCGGGATCTCCTCATTCTTCAGGGTCACCACTGTGCCCGGCGGGTTACCACTGCGCACCGCATCCACCAGAATGATGTGATCGCGACTGGCCATCGCTTCGAGCAGCTCCATGCCGGCGGTACCACCGTCGAGCAGCTCGATGCCGGGGGCGAAACGGTATTCGCGCCCCAGCCCCTCAACGATGCGCACGCCGACGGCCTCGTCACTCAAGAGCAGGTTGCCCACGCCAAGGATCAGGGTGTTCATCACAGCACCTTCACCTGAGTCGTTTCACCATTTTGGGTATCCACCACATGCACTGCGCAGGACATGCAGGGGTCGAACGAGTGAACGGTGCGCACCACTTCCAGCGGCTTGGCCGGATCGGCTACGGGGGTGCCCACCAGAGATTGCTCGTAGGGGCCGGGTTCATCGTTGAAGTTGCGCGGGCCCGAGTTCCAGGTCGATGGTACCACCGCCTGATAGTTCTCGATCTTGCCGCCCTTGATGACGATCCAGTGGGAGAGCATGCCGCGCGGGGCCTCTTCAAAGCCCACGCCACGAAACTCCTTGTCCGCCGGGATCTCCGCCTTGATGTAGGCGGTGGTGTCCCCCTTGCCGATGTTGTCCACCAGCGCCTTCCACTGATGTGACAGGGTATCTTTGAGCACGCAGCAGCGCACTGCACGACCGATGATGCGGCCCATGGTGGAGTGCAGCTGTTCGGTCTTGATGGCGGAACCGGTGAGCGCCTTGTAGATACCGTTCAGCTGATCGAAATGCGCTACCGTCTCCGGGTGTTTGGCGGCCAGCTTGACCAAGAGGTCTGCGAGCGGCCCCACCTCCACCACCTTGCCGTAGAAGGTGGGGGATTTGACCCAGGAGTATTTGCCATCATCCTGCCAGCCGGTGTAATCGGGCTCGGTCTTGCCCTCCCACGGCTTGAGGGGGGCGTCATCCTTGTACCAGGCGTGCTTGTTGCTCTCGGCGATGCCCTCCATCAGCCAGCCATCCTGATGACTCTCGATGGGGCGATAACCCGCCAGATTGCCATTCTCGATATAGCCGCCCGGCATCAGGAAGCTGCCACCGTTGGCGTCGGTGGGGAGCTCCGGCACGCTCAGGTAGTGCTTGGCCCCCAGCCCCAGACTCAGCCACTCGGGGTAGTGCGCGGCTATGATGGCGGCATCCACCTTGTAGACCTGCTCGATAAACTCGCCGAGCCGGTCGATAAAGCTCTTCACATAGAGCAAGCGCTCCAGGTTGAGCACGCTCGGTGCATCCAGATTGATGGGGTTGGCCACGCCGCCCACCGCCAGATTCTGGATGTGCGGGCTCTTGCCACCGAGGATGGCGACAATGCGGTTGGCATCGCGCTGGCACTCCAGCGCCTGCAGGTAGTGGGCCACGGCGATGAGGTTTACCTCCGGGCTCAGCTTCATCTCCTTGTGACCCCAGTAACCGTTGGCAAAGATGCCGAGCTGGCCGCTCGCCACCAGCGCGCGGATCTTCTCCTGCACCTTGGTCAGTTCATCGGCACTGTTGAGGGACCAGGTCGATACCCCCTTGAGCATGTCCGCCGCTTTTTGCGGATTGGCCTCAAGGGCCGCGGTGATGTCCACCCAGTCCAGCGCGGAGAGCTGGTAGAAGTGGACGATGTGATCGTGGATGTTGTGGGCCGCGATGATGAGGTTGCGGATAAACTGGGCGTTGACCGGCACCTTGGCACCGATGGCGTCCTCCACCGCCCGCACCGAAGCGATGGCGTGAATGGAGGTACATACCCCGCAGATACGCTGCACTATCATCCAGGCATCGCGCGGGTCGTTGCCCTTGACGATCTCCTCCATCCCGCGCCACATGGTGCCGGACGACCAGGCTTTGGTCACTTTTCCGCCTTCGATTTCGCAGTCGATACGCAGGTGCCCCTCAATGCGGGTGATGGGGTCTATGGTGATACGTTGGCTCATACGTTGGCTTTCCCTCGGGCCTGATAATCTTGGTGAACACGTTCAAGTGATGGCAGTACCGGCAGCAGCCGGATCAACAGCAAATAGGCACACACCTCGATGGCAACAAAGCCCAGAGAGATCAGCACCTCCTCCGCGGAGGGGAAGTAGTGGTAGCCATTGCCGGGGTTGAAGGCGAGCAAGGAGTAATCCAGTCGCCAGAGGGCGGCGCCCAGCAGCATGCTGAGGGCCCCCAGGAACAACATGCGCGAATCCCGGCGGCTCTTGTCCCAGTGGAACACCAGCAGCGGGAAGATCATCAGCGCAATCTCGCTCCAGAACATGATGGAGAAGCGATTGAACTCGGAGAGATACTCCGACTTGTCGTGGATGACGATCTCGGCAAAGCGCAGCGCCACAAACAGGATCAGGAAGATGTCGATCACCTGGGTCAGCTTGTAGAAAAGCGACTTCTCGTTGGGGCCCCGCCCCGCCAGTCCCGCCTGCACCAAAGAGCCCTCAAATACCACGATGGAGAAGCCCATGATAAATGCGGTCAGTAGCGAAAAGACCGGCAGCAACTCGTAGCTTTGCCAGAGCGGATGGATCTTCTCCCCCGCCACTATCATCAACGAGCCCATGGAGGATTGGTGCATGGTGGGCAGCAGAGCCCCCAGCGCCAGCACGAAGAACATGATCTTGTTGAGGCGAATGAGTGACGCCTTCCAGCCGAACTTCTCCAGCAGCACGGGCGCAAACTCCAGCGCCATCACCCCGATATAGATGGTCATGCAGACCGCCGTCTCGAACAGCACCGAGGAGGTGTTGAAATGACCGGGCAGGTAGAAGTACGGCAGGTTCCAGTAACGCCCCACGTCGATGGTGATGGAGAGACCTCCGAGCGAGTAGCCAAACAGGCTCGCCAACAGAGCCGGTCGCACCAGCGGGTGATACTCGCCCCGGTTGAACACATAGACAGCCCAGGCCAGTGCCCAGCCGCCGCAGGCGAAACCGGTACCGATCAGCAGATCGAACGAGATCCAGAGTCCCCAGGGATAACCGCCATTCAGATCGGTGACCGAGCCCAGCCCGAATACGAGGCGTTTTAAAATCAACATGCCGCACAGCACGGCAAAGGGGGCCAGCACCAGCACAGGCCAGCTGACCAGCTTGCCGCCGAGGGGATACGCCTTGTGATTACTCATGATCCTTGCCTCCCTTTGTGGTGCCCTGATCCTTGATCTGCGTACTCCCCTGATCATGGCCATCATCATGATGGTGATCGTGACCATTCTTGGTGTTGCGGCGAATGAGCACCGAAAGGCCAGTCAGCACCAGCATGGGCAGCACCATCCCCTTGTAGAGGGTGTGCTGGATATGCTCGGAGCGGGCACCGGAGGAGAGCTCCGGCAGATCGGGCATGTCGAGCTTGGTATAGGGCACCCCGGCCAGCACCAGCACCTGGGTGCCGCCCCCCTCTTTCTCGCCATAGACGTAAGGCTGGTAGTTGGGCACCTCGTGCAGGTAAGGGTCGTTGGCAGAGAGGGTCTGGCGCGGATAGGCGTACTCACTGCCCGGAGTCGCCAGCAGACGACGCTTGGCCTCGGCCATCAGCTCCTCGCGGGTGCCAAAGATGACGGCGCCGGTGGGGCACACCTCGACGCAGCCGGGCAACTTGCCCTGATCGATCCGCTCAAGCCCCTTCTGGTTGCAGAGCTCGCACTTGTGGATCGCCCCCAGCGGGTTGTCATAGTCATATTTGGGCACATCGAACGGGCAACCCACCATGCAGTAGCGACAGCCGGTGCAGACGCTCGGGTCGTAGTGAACGATGCCTGTCTTGGGATCTTTTTTAAGAGCCTGCACCGGACAGACAGAGACGCAGTTGGGATCGACACAGTGCATGCACTGCTTCTTGATGTAGGCATAGCCATCCACCAGCTGATCCTTGTGCTCGCCAGTGCCGCTCTTCCACACCTGAATGATGTTGTTGGTGTAGGGGGTCAGCTTGTCGTTGTTGGACCAGGTTTGCGCCCCGGCTGGATTGGCCGGATTGCCGTTAAGGCGCTGACACTCCGCCACACAGGCCTGACAGCCGACGCAAAGGGTGGAGTCATACAACATACCGAGCGCGCCGGGAATGGGCGGCTTGTTCTTGGCCGCCGCCAGTGCGGTGCCGGGTACGGCTGTGCCCGCCGCCAGTGCACCGACGGAGGCAAATTTGAGGAAGTTGCGTCTGTTCACGGTTACTCCTCCCGTGATGGGTGCTGCCCGGCTTCGTGGCGCTTCTGCTGGCGACCGAGTTCACGCACCGTCATCAGACTCACCCCCACCAGCACCCCGAGGGCGCCACCGATCAGGCCAGTCGCGGTGGGCGAGGTATAGCCCCCCTCCTGAATTTTCACATCGGGTTTATCCACCCGCGGGGTCGGGTTCTCGACCTTGGCGAGCTGGAAGATCCCCTTGCTAAAACCGACCCCCTGCTCGTTGCAGCCATAACAGGGGTGACCGATGCCGACCGGCCAGATGCCGCCGCCCACATCGCAGAACTCCAGGGTCGAGCAGTTGCCGTAGGTCTCCGGCCCCTTGCAGCCCAGATGGTAGAGACACCAGCCCTGCCGGTGGCCCTCATCGCCAAACTCCTTGGCAAAACGCCCTGCATCGAAGTGCGGACGGCGCTCGCAGTTCTCGTGGATCAGCCGCTCATAGGCAAACAGCGGACGCTTCTTGCTATCCAGCGCCGGCAGCTTGCCGTAGGTGATGTAGTAGGCAACCGTGGTGAGGAAGTTGTGGGGATTGGGCGGGCAGCCCGGGATATTAATGATGGGGGTGCCGATATTGCCGAGGGCTTCTTCGAGACTGACAGCACCGGTCGGGTTGCCGCCGCTAGCAGGCACACCGCCCCAGGCGGCGCAGGAGCCGATGGCGATGACGGCAGCGGCATCACTGGCGGCACGGCGAATATGGTCGACGATAGGCTCACCGGCCACCATGCAGTAGACACCACCATCTTTGAGCGGAATGGAGCCATCCACCACCAGCACATACTTGCCTTTATAGCGCTTGATGGCGTTGTGCTTGTTCTCTTCCGCCTGATGACCAAAGGCCGCCGAGAGCACCTCGTGGTACTCCAACGAAATGGTGTTGAGGATCAGGTTCTCGATGGTGGGGTGAGTGGCGCGCAGCAGCGATTCGGTACAACCGGTGCACTCCTGCGCCCCAATCCAGATCACCGGCGGCCGCTCGGGGCTGGTGAGCGCGGTGGCCATCTTGGCGACGGCATGCTGACTTAATCCCAAGGTTGCGGCCATCCCGGCACACAATTTCATAAAATCACGGCGATTAATCCCATGAGCCGATAAAAAATTATCCTCGACCATTCTAGTTATTCCCGTAGTGAGCACTTGTTTGGTAAATGCTTAATAGGAGAAATGCTAAGGACTCACCCACATCACAGTATTGATCTCTATCAACTTCGACCGGCTTCCCCCTATTTACATAGCGAGCCACATCACAAACAGAATTAATTACCCCCAAAGAGATATTTGGCAGGGAAATAAATTTTATGAACTTAATTGGACAGCAAATAATTAATCACCGGACCAAATACCCTTTTGTTCCCAGTTAAATTAACATGCGGAATGACTGTGCCATGCCGCTTACTTCACAGTATTGACACCCGACAATAAATGTTCAATCAAATATACCTTTACTCACTGAATTGCATATTTTACTGGCTTTATATCTGACTCAGCACGGTTTGCAACACCAAATCATGGCAGGAACAAGAGACCCGCTCAGCCCTTGCTGCCAGGGCCTTCATGGCAGAATTTCCCGTAAATTCGCGCAGATGGACTCTGCCGGAAAGCACTAGCGGCAGCGCCCCTGGTTGCATCCCCGTCTGTTGAACCTGAGCAGTAAGAAGATGCAGATGATGTATTCATATCGGAGGGTATCCAGATATGCTTTATCATCCGATGTCGAGACGAGTAAAATATCGCGACGGTGGATATGTTTACGCATCATCATGAATTCACATTCAATTTTACGGTAAGATAAACAGTTCATCAGCAGACCATCTGCAACAAAGTGATAATATTTAATTGGCGGCGAACTCGTTTATCAGGTTACAGATGTTACCGCTCACACTCATACTATTTACCTTAACGTCACCTTGACTAATTAACCAAAGCGTAAATATCCCTCTTCATCAGCAACGATGATAATTGTTCTCGTTCAGTAATAGTCAGCAATAATGAGAGAGGGATAAACGGGCCAACCAAGAAAAATCCGTGGACCTTCAGTTGAGCAGTGGCACCGGCAACCGCCACGCCTGCTGGCCAAGCAAGCGCTAACCACTCACGGCAAGGCTCAACGCATCCCATCGCAACATACCTTCCCACTGATCCAGTGTGCTTTGATAGGTATCCGCCGCGTTGTAATGGACCATGGCATGCAGGCGGGCATGATGGCCAAGTCGCTTGACCACGTCGGGCATGGCATTGAGGCTGGCCAGCACCCGCGCCAGATCGCCGGGATCGTTTGGCTGATATTTGCAGCAATTCACGTCATCGGTGAGGTGTCGATCCCACCAGGCGCCATCGGCCGGGATCACTACGCATAATCCTGCCGCCATGGCCTCCAGAATGGAGAGACCAAACGGTTCCTGATGACTGGTGGAGACAAAAATGCCGCATCGAGATCGGATCTCGTCAAGATTGGCGGGGTTGGCATACCAGTGCGTGTCTGGCAGCTGTGGCTGAGGCTGGCTGCAGGGTTGCAGCGTGCCCTTGGGCTGCAGATAGCACACCATCAGCTCGGGGCGAGCGTCAGGGATCAGTTGATGGGCGGCCAGCATGGTCTCCAGCCCCTTCCAGCGCAACAACGAAGCCGCCCACAAAATACGAGGCCCCCCCAGAGTCGCTTTGGGCCAATCAATCTCGCTCAAACCATTGGTAAATGGCTGCCAGTGTGACGGGAACTCGGTCTCGCCAAGCCTGGCCAGCAATGCCGCCAGGGAGCTGCGGGTTGATTCGAGATAAAAGACAAAACTCGCCCGCTGCAGGGCTCTGGCAGAGAGCCCCGAGCACCCCACAGGGCCATGGATCAGCTGAACCACCCGGCACCGCAACCAGCGGGCAGCCCAGTAACAGCAGAGATCCACCCCCGGCCCGGACGCCGCCACCAGGCACTTCACCTGCCCCAGACGCAACACCAGCCAGAGGATCAGCAGGGTCTGCCACCCCTGTTTAAGCAGATAACCGATGCCGGACTCCCGCCCCTTCAATATGTGGGGCAACCAAAGAGGATGATGCTGACAACGGGACCAGGAGTCGGGATCCTGGGTCAACACATGGCATGTGAGCCCGGGCATCCGTTTGGCCAACTCATCGAGCAGCACTTCGGTCGCAACCTTGGAGCCACCGCGAAACGGGATAGGATCCACAACGATGACCTTTCCGAACACCGGCTCAGTTTGCATGCTCATCTTGCTGCTCCCTTACTCTGGCACCTTGCGGCGGCCAAACCCCAGTTGCACTTTTTGCGCCACTCTTGCCATCCCACTCGCCAGCATATTGCGACCTCTGGCAAGGAGGCGTTGCCCCGCCCAATGCATGAGTGGTCGGAAGGGTGTGGGGGCCGTGGCGTGCCAACGACCAGCCAGCGCGGCGTCCCACACCGCCGTGACCCCGTCGACATAGCGCGCCACCGTGAACAACTGTGCGGCACGCAACTGAGCGGCCCGCCCCATTTCACATCGGCGCTGCGGATTGCTCAATTGCCGCCAGTGATCAGCCATCTCGGCCCAATCCCCCGGGGTTGCCAGCAAACCGGTCACCCCCTCTTCCACCACTTCGGGGATGCCGCCCACTCGGTAGGCACTGACCGGGAGCCCCAACATGCCCGCCTCCGCCAACGTCAGACCAAACACCTCCTCACGGGCTCCGGAGACCAGCAGATCCACCCCGCCTCGCAAGATAGCGGCACTGTCCGACCGCTCGCCAAGAAAGTGGACCCGCTCGGCCACACCGAGCTCGACAGCCAACGCCACCAATGCTTCCCGCTCCGGACCGCTGCCAATAATCAGCAACTGAGCCTCCTCCCCCGATGCCATCAGGGCAGCCAGCGAGCGGATCAGCAGATCAATCCCCTTGCGTTTGATCAATGAGCCGACGGTTGCGATGATCATATCCCCCGGGGGCAAGCCCAGCATGCCGACGACCGGCCAGTGAGCACCACCATTCAGGCGAGCGGCATCCACCCCGTTGGGTACCCGGATCAACCGCTCGGCCGCGCAGCCATCCTGGCGCCAACCGGTCAACACCGGCTCGCTCACCCCGATCAGCACGCTTGCCTGATGAACCCGCAGGCTGAATCTGTCTCTTGGCTGGTAACGGGCATGGAGGTGGCACACCAGCGGTACCTGCAACGCCCGACAGACCCCCACCAGCCACTGACAAGGGGCCGCGCTGTTGGCATGCACCAGCCCAATCTGCCGCTCGGTGATGAGCTCTCTGGCTCGCCGGGAGAGGCGCCGATGGGCCGCAAGATCAAAACGTGGCGCCTGCCATCCCAGCAGCAGGCTGAACGGCTCGACCATGGTTTCGACCCCGAGGGTGGTCGCCTCTGCCGCCAGCGTCGGGCTATTGCACCAGAGCAACGGCGTAAACCGGCTGCGATCGAGGTGGGCCAGCAGATCCAGCAGGCAGCGTTCGCTGCCGCGGATCCAGTCCTCTCCGTAGTGAACCAGCAAAACAGGGGTTGCGTTCATCCTCTTGCTCCCTTTGGTGGCACTGCCGGCAACCGGGTTGCCTCCTGATGATCCTCAGAGGTGGCCTTCACCTCTCTGGCCGCCTGCTGCACGTACTTGATGACGGCGACGGCCAGCGCCAATTCCAGATAGATGGGCCAGGTAAAGCCCTGGGTCAGGAAGGATCCCGAAATCACAAACCCCACCATGCTGGCCATCACCCCCTGCATCGCCGTGATCACTGCAGGAGGCATGCCAGCGAGCTGGCAACGCCAGCAACTGCGCAGGGTCACCGTCACCATGCCGATAAACAGCGCCAGCCCGACAAAGCCGGTTTCAGCCAGCACCCCGAACCAGGTGGAGTGCACCGCATGATTGAGTCCATCCCAATGGGGGCTGTAGAAGAAGTAGTTGTAATAGAAATTGGACAAGCCCACCCCTACCAGCGGATGGCCCAGCGCCATCCCCCAGGCTGCTTGCCAAGCGTAGATCCGCCCCATGGCCGAGGCATCGACCCCGCTCTCGGCGGCGCCGCCAGATGCCCGGTCGCTGATCCCGGCAGCGGCAAACAGCACCACCAGCGCGACCATCCCCAGCGAGATCAACAGGGTTTTCGACTTCACCCGCTGCCAGGCAAACAGGCCACCAACGGCGCAGATACCCAGCAGACCACCCCGGCTCTGGGTGGCGATAATGGCGGCCGCAGTCAGCGCAAAGCCAAGCCCCCCCAGCAAACGCCCCCCCACCCCATTGCCCTGATTGAGCAGCAAGCTCAGCGAAAAGCCGGCAGGAAAGAGCAGCACCAGCGCCAGATCGTTGGGATCCCCCAGCACAGAGCCCAGCTCGCGCCCTATGGTCACCCGGGTCCCCTCCACCAGCCCGATCCCGCTCGCCTTGTTGTAGAGGGCCACCAGTGCCACCAGACAGCCCGCTACCACGAAGGTGCGCACCGCCAACGCAAAATCCCCCGGGGTACGCACCAGCCAGGCGGTGGCCAGGGTCATCAGATAGATCTTGCTGTAGCTGCCGGTCCAGGTGGCGATCGCCTCGCCCCGGTTGCTGGCAAACAGCACACCGATGGAGACCATCACAAAGAAAGCCGTCAGCCAGCTCAGCGCTGGACTCCAGTAGGGCTTGATCCGGCCGGTCAGCAAAATGTGCCAGACCAGCGCGCCGATGGCGGCCAGCGAGAAGAGCAGCGGGATCTTGAGGGGATAGAGCTGGGGGAACACCTCATGCAGCCGAAAAAAGGAGAAGGTGACAAATCCCAGCACCATCAAGAAGGGCCAGCGCAGGGCAAACCAGATGGCGGGAATGGCAAGGCCGAGCACCGGCAGCAGCAAGGGATGGGGCAGCCGCCACCAGAGCAGAGCCAGCACCAGACAGATGGCGCTTGCCCAGATGGCTGGCGTTAGACGAGCCATGATCCTGCCCACCATTGGCCGAGCCAGACCATCGCCATCGCCCCGAGCGAACTGGCCCAGAGGGTCGAGAGGCGATACGGCAGCGGCAGCAACCGCTGGCTCACCAGATAAAAGGCGAGCGCCCGCACCAGATAGACCAGCAGCAGGGTCCAGATCACCCCAGCGACCCCGAAGGGGGGGATGGCGAGCAGAAAGCCTGCCACCCCAAGAGCGCTGCAGCCCAGATTGATCACCATCTGGGCATTGCTCTTCTCGCCGCTAAAGCAGCCGACATTGAGCAAGTCCGACACATTGCGCACCGCCATACCCAGCACCAGCAGCGGAATGTAGGCGATCGCCCCGTGATAGCTCTCCGGGGTCAGCCAGCGAATAAGCAAGGGGGCAGTGAGCCCGACAATCCCCGCGGTGACAAACCCCAGCACCGACCCCATCACGCTGTAGTGGGCATTGAGTCGCAGTCCATCCGGCTCGCGCAGCAGCATGAAACGGCGGGGATACCACCAGAGAGCAAAGGGTTGCAGCAACAACCCCACCGCCAGCGCCAGCTTGCCCGCCACCGCGTAGTAGGCAAGCAGCGCCTCCCCCACCACATCGGCCAGCAGCCAGCGATCCAGTCCGCTCAGGGCAAAGCCTGCCAGCCCGCTCACCACCAGGGGTAATCCATAGCGCAGCAGCGGCCGATAGTGCTGCCAGTCAAAGCGGATCCCGCTATCTCGCCACTGCCAGAGGCTCAGCAGCAACGCCAGTGCAACGCAGGTCAGGGTGCCGGAGGCCAGCACCCCGCTCACGCCCCAGCCGAGCCAGAGCCACCAACCGGTCAGCACCGACTGGATCACCGCCTTGCCTGCGGTCGCCACGAAAAAGAGCCGGGCCTGATTGCGCATCCGCAGCCATGCCAGCGGCACGCCGATCACCCCTTCAAACGGCAGGGCGCAGAGCACCCAGCGCACATCCGCAAGGCGGGTTTCCACCGGCAGCCAGGCTTGCACCACAGGTGCCAAGAGCCAGAGCAGCACCAGACTGGCCAGGGCGATCAGCCAGACCAGCCCAAACATGCGGGCCACCACCTGCTGGCGCTCCTGCTCGTCTTTCGCCAATCCGGCAAAGCGGTAGAGGGCATCCACCAGCCCGAAGCCCAAAATAAGGGAACCCAGATTGATGAGGGTCAGCAGCACCTCGAGCTGGCCGTATTCACGAGGCAGCAGCTGATGGGTCAACACCGGCAGCATCAGCAGGGAGATCCCCTTCATCAGGAGCAAGCCGCCGGCGTAATAGAGCATGGCAATCTGGTTCACACCAAGTTTCATAGGGCCTCCCAGCCACCCGAAGCATCCCGCTTCGGGTCAGCTACCGCTAATGCAAAGCCCACGCCACTCACTCCCGCCCAGAGACGATAGCTTCTCTGCGCGGCTTAACCGGCCTGAACAGGTCCAGAATGAGACTGGCATTTGCGTTTTGCACAACGCGGGCTGCAAATTGCACCGACCGGCGCAATCTGCCCCTCCTCTTAGCCCCTTTTGGCCCGATCCCGCTGGGGTCGTCCTGTTGGCCCGATCCCTGCTTTCTGCTTAGCGAGCAACGGACTGCACCAGAGGGAGAGGTCGCCATGAACACCATCAACCTGCACCGGATGAAAAGCTGGGCCAAACAGGGGGAAACGCCACTGGCTCGCCGGGTATGGCGACTGGCCAAAAGTGCCCGCCACTGGTCATTCCCCGTGATCCCACCCCTGCATCGGCTGCTTTATCGGCTCTATCTGCTGGGCAGCAACGCGCTGGCAACCCTGACCCGCACCCTCTGGTGGACCCCCTTGTTTCAATCTCGCCTGACGGCACCCGCCCCGCGCCTCTATCTCTATGGTGGTATCCCCTATATCAGCGGTCCGGTCACCATCGAAATTGGTGCCGACTGCCGCCTCAGCGCCGCCATGACCATCAGCGGCCGGGCATCGAGCCAGACGCCAAAGCTGGTGATTGGCCGCAATGTCGGGATTGGCTGGCAGACCACCCTGGCGGTGGGCAGCAAGATAGTGCTGGGGGATAACGTCCGGATTGCAGGGCGTGCCTTTCTGGCGGGCTACCCGGGGCATCCGATCAACGCCCGCGATCGCGCCCTTGGCAAACCGGATCGCGATGAACAGGTGGGGGCCATTGTGCTGGAGCAGGATGTCTGGCTTGGCACCGGGGTGATGGTGATGGCCGGTGTCACCATAGGCGCCGGCACCATTGTCGCCGCAGGCAGCGTCGTCACTCGGGATCTGCCCGCAGGTGTGCTGGCAGCGGGTGTACCGGCCACAGTACTGCGCCCGTTGCAACCACAGGATCACAGCGACCCCGCACACGCTTCGGAGACCTTTGCATGAAACCACACTCACTGCCGCAACTGGTGGTGCTGGGCGAGGATTGGGGCCAGCACCCCTCCAGCACCCAACACCTGATCAAGCGTCTGTTGCCCGATTATCAAGTGCTCTGGGTCAACTCCATCGGCATGCGTTGCCCCCGCTTTACCCTTCATGATCTCACCCGCATCGTCCGCAAACTGGGGGCGGTGCTGCGCGGCGCGCGCCATGCTGGCGGCCAGTCGGTTGCGCCATCAGAGGTCAGCAGCCCCCAGGTACTGCCGCCGCTCGCCTTGCCGCTGCCGGGCAGTCGTCTGGCGGGCAAGATCAATGGCCACTGGCTGGCGGCGCAGATCCGGCGCCAGTTGCCCGAGCTGGATCGCCCCTTGCTCTGGATCTCCCTGCCCAGCGCCGTCGATCTGATTGGCAAGCTCGAAGAGCGGGCGGTGATCTACTACTGCGGCGATGACTTCTCGGCGCTGGCGGGGGTGGATCATCAAGCCATTGCCCACTGCGAAGCCCGACTGGTGGAAAAAGCGGATCTCATTCTGGCCGCCAGCCCCGCGCTGGCCAGCCGCTTTCCCCCTCATAAAACCCGGCTCCTCAGCCACGGCGTGGATCTCGAGCTGTTTATGCCCCCCAGAGAGCGTCCGGCGGATCTCCCCTCCGGCCGCCCCATTGCCGGATTTTACGGCAGCCTGAGCGACTGGATTGATATCCCCCTGCTGGCAGAGACGGCGGCCGCCCTGCCCCATTGGGATCTGGTGCTGATTGGCCCGGTCCAGACCGATATCTCCCCCCTCAAGGGGCTCCCCAATATCCATCTGCTGGGGCCCCGTCCCCACCACACGCTGGCAGCCTATGCCCAGCACTGGCAGGTGAGCCTGCTGCCCTTTGTCGACAACGCCCAGATCCGTGCCTGCAATCCATTGAAATTGCGCGAATATCTGGCCGCAGGGCGCCCCATCGTCAGCACCGATTTTCCGGCCCTCGATGGCTATCGGGATCAGATCCAGCTCCCCCACGATGGGGAGAGCCTGGCCCAGGCCATCAACCGGGCCGCCTTTGATCAATCCAATCCAGGATGGTTTCAGGAGAGTGGCTGGGAGGGGCTCACCCGCAGCGAAGGGCGCCACACTCGCCAGCAGCAGGTGGCCCTGCAAAGCTGGGATCACAAGGCTGCCGAGCTGAACAACTGGTTGAAGGGGCTGCCCGGATGAGCAAAGGGCTCTGGCTGGTTATCCTGCTCTGCTGCCATGCAGCAATGGCCGCCACCCGGCTGGAGGGGCAGACCCCGCTGCCCCTGACAAGTAACCAGACACCCCAGCGGCTCGATCTGAGCACCCACAACTGGCCAATAGGCAGCGATGATGAACTGGTGATCGAGGGCCATAACCCCAGCGCCCACCCGCAAACCCTGATCCTGCGTATCGACGATAACGCCTCGGTCAACTACCGCAGCCGGGTCAATCTGGAGCGGATTGTCGCCCCCGGCCCCTTCACCCAGCGCTTTGCCTTGAGCGAGTGGCGCACCAGCCAGCCCAGAGCGCTGGCGTTGGACAAACTCACCAAGCTCTATCTCTTTATGGCCGATAACGCCCCCTCAATGACCATTCACCGCTGGTACTGGGAGCCCGGTCTGACTCTGCCTGAGGGCACCATTGCGCTGGATCTGGGGGCGGCGGCTGCGCCCCGCTTTACCGGCTTTGAGGCCCTGAGCCCGGGGGATCCCCGGCTGATTGGCCACCCCACCCCCATCTTGCGCCCCTCCGGCGATGCCCTTGTTCGCGATGGACTGCGCAATCTGGATGGCGTACGGCTGGAGGTCGCCAAGGGGCGCTACCAGCTCACCCTCTGGCTGGATGACACCGGCGAGTGGGAGTACCTGCCCCACCCCTTCGAGCGCAGCGTGCTGGTCAATGGCGAGCCCATCTGGGCCGAGCAGTGGCAACCGCAGGAGTGGCTAACGCAGCGCTATCTGGCGGGGCAATCTCGCGAGGCGCTGCCAAACCCGGATCCCTGGCAGCTGTTCGGGGCTCGTCAAGGCGGCCCCGTTCATGTCACCCTGAACCACCCCGGCGGCCCGCTCACTATCACACTGGTGGGTCACTCACCGGATGCCAAATACCTGGCGGGGCTGCTGCTTGCTCCCTATCTGGCCCCCACCAGCAAAAAGGCTCTCCCGAGTAGTGGAAAAGATCTCGCCGTATTGGCCGACGCTACCGCAAGCGTGCTGACCAAGCAGCGCCAGCTGTTTTTGGAAAAGTGGACTCTGGCCCCCTATTCCCCAACCCCAGCCCCAGCCCCAGCCCCTGCTTCGCAGCAACTGAGCCTCACGCCGATTACGGATGCCGCCCCAACCCTGCAGATCGCCCCGCTATCTGCGGCCGATGCGTTGCAGCAGGCTGCACAACCCGTGCTGGCCGCCCGTGGCAGCCAGCTGTTGCTGGAGTTTGCCATCCACGCCGCCACCGACGATCCGGCCCCCTTGCTGGTGATCCAGCCCCCCGAGCAGGCAGGATCGCCGCTGGCGCTGACCCCCTATTACGGCAAGTGGCATCTGGTTCGCCCGCAGGCGAGCGGCACCCTGCTAGCCCCCTCGGATCAGGAGCTGGTCGAGGGGATCGCCGGACTCACCCTGCTGGCAGGCGTACCTCGGCGTCTGGTACTGCAGATCACCGTCCCACGCGATGCGCCTGCCGGTCACTATCTGGGCAATATTCAGCTGCTCAGCCAGCAGCAACTGGTGCAGTTACCGCTGACTATCGAGGTGCTGCCGCTGACCCTGCCCGCGGCCAGCAAGCCGGTCGGCATCTATGTCGAAGCCCCCCCGTATCTGAATTGGCTGAACCCCGACCCCGAGGCGCTAAAGCAGCAGATCGCAGAGGCCAGTCGCTGCGATCTGGAGCGGCTCGCCAAACTCGGGATCACTGGCCTCTCGCCTGCCCTGCCACAGGATGAAGCGGGGATGCGGGATGTCATGGGAGAGGCGGTGGGGCTCGGTTTTGTGCCGCCCCTGCTGGCCTATACCCCGCTCAAACGCTGGGGGAGCGACCCAGCCAGCCAGCTCGAACAGTGGCAGACGCGGCAACAGGGGCTGACCACCAGCGGCTTGCCCCCGCTGGCATGGAGCTTGTTTGATGAGCCGGATCTCGCCACCCTGCCCGCCATCACCACCCTGGCACGGGAGATGAAACGGCGGGATCCGGCGGTGATCCGCGCAGGCCACTTCAATCATCCGGGTCAGGTTGGTCTGCTGGCAGAGGTGGAGATTGCCCTGATCAACGCAGGTTTTGGCGCCGACAAGGCCGATGTGGCGCGGGTGCGCCAACACAAGGTCACCCCCTGGTTTTACAATCTGGGCACCCCGAGAGCCGCCGGGTTCTATCTGTGGCAGAGCGGCGCCGAGGGCTATTTGCAGTGGCATGGCCGCATGCCCACCGCCCTGCCCTATGACCCCACCGATGGGCGGGAGAGCGACTTTATGCTGCTCGGCCCGCAAGCCTGCGAGGCGCACCGCCTCTCTCACGATCTGTTGCTGTTGCAGCAAGCCATCGAAGATCTGCGCTGGCTCGCCTGGCTGGAGCAGGAGGCCCGCTATCAGGTGGAAGCCGCCCTGCTGCTGGAGCGTCTGCGGGATCAGCTGCCGACCCGCTGGCAGGTGGCAGAGCAACTGCCCTCTGCCGCCTGGATCCAGTGGCGCCGCGAGATTGAACAACTGGCCAAGGGATTGAAAACATTGCAAACTGGTGCCAACTCATCCTCCTGAAGTGACTGCGTATGGCCAACCAGACTCCCCGCTCCACAGCCAAAGACAGCGCCCTGCGCCGCCTGTTGCCTCTGATGCTGCCGCTGCTGATCCTCACCGGTTGCACCCGTCAGGAGCCGGCCAATGAGACCCTGCCAATCCTCAACCAGTTGCGGGAACAGCAAATGGCCGAACAGCCCCAGCTGCAACTGCAGTACCAGCAAGCGGAGACACAACTGCCAGCGGATCAGGAGCAGCTGCTGCATCAGTTTTTAGGACGCAAGGATCCGGCCCGAATTGCGCTGGTAAGCGGCCCCGGGCTGCAAACCGACATGCTGGAGAGTGCGCGGATGGCGAGCGTGCGACTGACAGCCCTCACCCGCTTGCTGGGAGCTCGCGCCATTGAACTGGAGCCCCGCTATGACCCCATGCTGGCCCCCAATACCTTGCTGATCCGCATTCTGCCAAACGGTGAATCGGGGTCGGTCACCCCAGCGGCGGCGCAATAATGTCAACGCAAGAAGTCGGCAAGGCCACCCGATAGAGGGGATAAGGTGCCAGCCCCCACAATTTGCGCCAACCCTGGGTCAGACGGTACGAGATCAGCGGCGGACTCTGGTGCAGCTCGCCTAAAAACATCACCCCCTGACTCATCCCTTCACCCGCCAGCGTCACTGACATCGCCTCGCTATCCGGCGCCACCAGCATGGCCTGCAGCAGACCATCACAGCGGGGATGGGCCAGCTGATAGCTGACATAGGTGCCGCCCAATACCGGCGTAGCCACCCGCAAGCGCCAGCCCATCTGGACCAGCTCCCGCAGCATCGGCTTGGCTCCCTCGTTAACTGCCCGGTTCTGATAACGCCAGCCCATGGCGGCAGCACTGAGCAGCGCCACCAGCAACAGCAACAGATATCCCCTAGATAGACGCATCATGGCGCCCCCTTAGAAACAGGATGGTCATCACCAGCAGCATCATATTGACCACCCGGCTCTGATAACGCCACCAACCGTAGATATCCCCTAGATAGACGTATCACGGCGCCCCAGGATAAAGAGGATGGTCATCACCAGCAACATGATGGCCCACTGGTAGAGCTGGGCCAGCGAGCCGGTATGCAGCCAGCCATACCAGCGCAGATCCAGGCTCATCAGCACCAGCCGCAGCTGATTGGCCCCGATATAGAGCAGGCAAACCAGCAGCAACATGGGCCACTGCCGGTAGAGGGGCCGATCCGGCGCCAGCCAGCAGCAGGAGACCAGCCAGGAGAGCACCACCAGATAGAGTTGAGAAAACGAGGAGCACCCCTTGAGCACGATCAGCGCATGGCCCCCCAACCGCTCGATGCGATTGCCATCAAGGCGAGTCTCCCAGCCAAGCAGTTGCAACCATTGGCCTACCCCCCAGGCATCGAGGGCCAGCACGGGGCCGGAGAGCAGGGCAAACACCTGCTGCCCCCACAACACCGCCACGGTAAAGGCGAGCACAATCTGCAACACCGCCCGCTCATCGCCACTCTGATGACGGCGCCACAGCGAGGCCACCAGCAACAGACAGGCCAGCGCCTTGCAACTGGCGCTGGGGATCAGGATCAGCAGGATAAAGAGGGCGAGCGCCAGTGGATGCGGGCGCCAGCTCGGTGCAACCCGCGATGCAATTTGCCACCAGATAGCAATCAGCAACACCACCAGCAAGTTGAAGTGGCCCATATTGAGCCACACCATGCCCCACTGATTGGCCAAACCAAGTAGCAGCCAGTTGGGTGCCCACTGCCAGGGACGGATCTCCATCGCAACTCCTGCCGGTTATCAGCGCTTTTGACCGCTGTCGCAAGTTCCATGCCTGCCCGCTCTCACCCGGACCAAGCCAAGTCAGAGGATGCAACAAAGCTGGCACGCTTTATTCATTCCCCCTGCTGGCACTAGCGCCAGGGAGAAGGAGTGAGCAATGAAACTCAAACCGTTGGCAGGGCTGCTGGGGATGTTATTGGTAACCTCCCCCGCATACGCCTTGACCGAAGTCGATACCGAACTGCAACTGCTGATGGATGTGTCGGGCAGCGTCAGTTCATCGGAATTCAATCTGCAATTACAGGGGTATGTGGACGCCTTTTACAGTCAGGATGTACAAAGCGCCATCCTCGACACCAGTGGTGGCAAACTCGGCTCCATCGCCGTACAGATGATCATGTGGAGCAGCAGCAACCAGCAGAGCGTGATGACTGACTGGTTCCACCTCTACGATATGACCTCCATCAACAACTTCGCCGCCACCCTGGATGCCCTGGTCCGCCCCTATGCGGGGATGACGGCCCCCGGTTCGGCCATGGCCTTTGGTGCCCAGCAGTTTGATACCAACAACTACACCGCCGCCCGCCAGGTGATGGATGTGTCGGGTGACGGTATCCAGAACAACGGGCTGGATACCTCCACCGTGCGGGATCAACTGCTCGCCTCCGGCATCGACACCATTAACGGCATCACCATAGGTCAGGACTACGCCGATGGGGTGTTGCAAGAGTGGTATGTGGAGAACGTGGCGGGCGGTCAGGATGCGTTTGTGATCAATGCCACCACCTTCGCCGACTTTGGCAATGCGCTGGAGCTCAAACTGGCAGCCGAAATTGAGGGGGGCATTATTCCGGAAGGGGCACTGGCCGCCCCCATCGAGGAGATCCCGCTGGCCGCCCAGCTGTTGCTCGGTATGCCGCTACTGCTGGCCTGGCGCTATCAACGCCGTAATCAGGGACGCCTGCAGCAAGCCAACTGGCAACAAACGCCAGCCATCGGCTAGTGAATCACCCCGTGTGTCGCGATTAGGGAGCCATGGCTCCCTGATTTTTTGCCGTAAACATGGCTTTCGGCAGGGGCTGCACAACTTTTGGTTTGAATACCACCCGTATTCTGTCAGCTAACTCAGCACCGTAGGTTCGATTAGCGAAGCGTAATCGGACGTTCGCGGCCTTTCTTTTAACTCGCCAAAACGCTCATATGGCCACTTCTGCGCCCCGACATTCACTCTCTAGCTGACACAGGTCGGGACGTACTTGCCACATTGGCGGGGAGTGTCACCGCGATCGTCCGATTACGCCTACCGGCTAATCGAACCTACGAGCTATAGTATTTGCAGTTAAACGATCCTAAATATTAACAACTACTGGCAGGCCTACTACATTGCAAATAAGGACTCAAAAAATATTAAGCACCACACACCAAGAATCATTTTTAATATTTTCACACATTCTCCGAACCAACATATATGCCACTTGCATGGGATGCGCTCTCATACCTCTTAATATTTATGATTATATACTTAATACTTTCTACATCATCACCTAACCCTTTTGATATGCGCACCATAAAATAAATAATTCGAGACCATGCCTTGAAATGATCATCCGTTAACTCCGACGCAACCGGAAGCAAGTTTCCAAATGTATTTAAATCAATATCACATTGACCACGAATGGCATCAATTTCTTGTGTAGCCAATCCACCATCCTTAATAAAATCAAATAGACTATCTAGGTACTCAATGTTCTGTTCATGCTCTTCACCATAAAAATTACCAACACGGTACTTACGGGGCAATGTTTTAAACCCGTGCCGTAAGAAAAAAATCAGATACTCTCTTAGGCGTTTCTCTTTGATGATTAAAAGTTGAACTCTGTTTTGCTCTTGCCAACGATCAACAATGAAAAGTATAATGCATAATTCAATTAGCATTCCGGTTAGTTCCGGCAAAAGATTAGTCGAAAAATACTCCGCGGGGTTATTTATATAAAATCCAACTCGGGCACATACTAATAACAGGATAGCAACCACAATGGTAAATGTACCCTGCTTAGTATTACCTGGCATCCAATTCATCTTTATTATGTCCTTCTGACAAAGGCCGAAGATTTGATTAGCGAAGCGTAATCGGACGTTCGCAGTCTTTCTCTAATATGTCTCTCTAACTCACCAAAACCCTCTCTGATTGCCACTTCGCACTTCCCCCAAAAAACTCACTCTCGAACTGGCATCGGTCGTGACGTTATTGCCGCATTGACATGGAATTTCACCACGAGCGTCCGATTATGCCCATCTGCTAATCGAACCTACGGTCTAGACAACTAACATACGCATATATTCATCATGTACCGACGCTCTCACTGCCAACATATACTCAGAAGTTCTATTTTCAGGGTGGTTAAATCTTCTCAACGGACTATCTATATTTTTTTGCCAGTAGAGAAATCTTTGAAATAGTTTACGCCCATGACCGAATTTCTTACCCCACATAGAAGAAAATGTGTTCTCAATCCTATCTAGGTAGTCATCTGAACTTTCTGTTGAACGAGTAAGCATAAGATTTGCAGTTTTAGCGATAGCTTTATCCATACTTGCCAACAACCAGATCTGCTCTCTATCATTATTAACCAATGATATCCAGTGCTGTAATAATGCTAAATCCCAAGCTGCATTTCTAACACTTTTCAAAGAATTAGACTTAATCATCTTTGGTATCCTATGACGACTAAAATATATCGCCATAAAATAAAATGCTGGTATGCAAAATACATATTCCTCAAACATCCACTCTAACAACAATATCATTGCCTCGTAATCACTTGTGCATTTTGAACGAATGCTTAAACCTTTTTTAATTACGACAATGTTAAACTCAAATTCTTTTACGCGGTACTCAGGATCAAAATTCAATAACTCTCCAGAATCAAATTTGGGGACTAGATCACTAGGAATTGAATGGATTTTTTCTAATGCGATATCAAGATAAATATTTGCATTCAAGTTATCCGCAGATCGAAAAAAACTCAACTCTTTATCCGCCTTCTCTATTGAGGCATTTTCAATATACTCATGATATGAAAGGCCCGGTTCAGATTTAATATCTGCAGCGTTAAAGAAAGCTTGTAATGCAGCGGCAAGTCTATGGCATTTATTGCGTTCAGAATCTGGTTGCAACTCGATACCTTTCACCAGATCAATGAGATATGAAACAATATTTCTATCAAGTAAGCAACTAAATCTCTGATCTCTATTTAATAGATAATTTTCAATCTTATACATATCATCAGAATCAATGTTATATGGATTAAGCAATATATTTGACTCAATTAATTGCTTTTCAATTATTTTAAAATCCCTTAGCCTTTCATGAAAAATCATACTTTCCATCATTATCCCAATCGCATTACAGTAACTAAATCAACAACCACCTACATACTAAAAGCATTCAATATAACCGTGCCGAATCACACATTACAAATAAAAAACCTAAACCATCGAATGGTCGATTAAATAACATTGAACACAAAAACGACCTTGGGTTCCGATTGTATCAGAATACATTGACGCAGCCAATAAACAAAAATAGAAAACATAGCCAACCTCACAGAGAGAAAAATTTAAGATGGTAAAATAACGAGTCACATCATATTTCACATCTGCGCTGGAAAAAATCGACGAGCTGTGGAGATCAAACCACAAGGGGTTTAGTCGCGGTTTATATCCCCCTAAAAAAGGCCTTATCACAAGGCCTGTTCAGAAATATCCAGATTCAGGCTGATAGCCAGCTTTTGTGGCAATCACCCCGGCTCTGGTGACATGGGCAACACCTGCCCATCGAGCGCCTGATCACTATGGGATGGATAGTCCGGCACCGGCTCGCAGTAGGGAATGCGGCTTAGCACCGGCGCCTTGACCAGGGCGGCCAGCTGATCGGAGCGGCGCAGGCTGGCATCCGCCAGTTCGGCCACCAGTGCCAGACCGCAGCCCAGCCCCAGCCCGCCAACAATGCCCGCCAGCAAAAACAGCCAGAGCGGGTAGTTGCTCGGCTTGCTGGGGGCGAAGGGTTTGTCGATCACCTTGATCCGCTCCCCCTGCTCGAAGTTGCCCAGATCGCCGGTCACCTTGGCCTTTTCATAGCGCAGCAGCAAATCCTGATAGAGAGTGCGTTTGACCGCCAGATCCCGCTCCAGCTCGGCGAGCTGGCGCTCGGTATCTCCCTGGGAGTCGACCACCTTGTCCAGCCCATCCAGCTGACTCTTCAAGCCAGCGGCGTTTTGCTCTGCCTCCGTCAGCTGCGTTTGGGCCAACTGCCACTCGGGCCCGCGGGCCATATCCGGCTGGGATTTGAGCTGCTCGAACTCCTGCTGCAACTGGTCAATCTGATAGCGCAGACTCTGCACCTTGCTGTGCTCGTCGCTGTAGCGGGCACGCAGCAATACCAGCTCGGTGCGCATCAGCTGCAGCTTCTCATCCAGTTGGCGGGCCAGCTGGCTCTCCTGCCCCAGCGATAGCTGATCGACCCGGGCCTTGGCCTGCTGCAGGGTGATCAGGCTCTCGGCATAACGCTCTTGCAAGCCATAAAGACGGGCGACGTTGGTACTCTGCTGCTGGGGCAAGGCGCTGGCATGCTCCCGTTTAAAATCGGCGAGCAGCTGCTCGGCCGCTTGCAGTTCGCTGCGGCGGCTGTCGAGCTGGCTTTGCAGGAAACGTTCGGACGATTCCGCCGACTGGCGCCCCTTGCTGAGCAGGTTGAAGAAGAAGCGCCGTGAAATGGCTTCGAGCAAACCGGCGCTGTTGGCCGCCGAATCCGCCTTGACCTTTATCTCGATCACCTCATCGCCAATCAGCCGCAGCGAGACGGCACTCGAGAGCCAGTCCATGATGGCATCGCGCTGGGCAGGCGGGGTCTCGTCATTGACCAGGCCGCGATCCCGCGCCACCCCGTCCAGCACATAACGGCTGCGCAGCAGGGCTTCGAGCACCGCAAAGCGATCCTTGAGACTCTCCTGAGTGATCAGATCCTTGAGGGTCGGGGTCTGGTTGGCATCTTGCGGCACCATAAAGGTGGTGCGGCTCTCATACTCCTTGGGGGTGAGCAGGCCGACCGTCACGCCCACCAGCGGCATCACCAGTACCGGGATCACCAGCAGATAGCGGCGCCGCCAGGCGGCAAAGAGAATGATGTAGAGGTTGTAATAGAACTGGACAGGCATGGCATCACTCCCTGAGAAAAGCCCTCCCCCCACACGATGCAAGGGCAGTGCCACCAGAGGTGCGGATCGCCTCTGTGGGCAGATCGCAAGAGTGGTACAAGATTCGCATTCTCCCGCTATCCGGGGTGTCACCCCTTCCCTTGCCGGAGCGCGAACCATGTTGTCATCAAGCCCATCGCACAGACCCCATCCCCGCAGGAACTCCAGCGCCCAGCCTGTCGTACAGGTCGTGCAGCACCTGCAACCCGGCGGGCTGGAGACCATGGTGCTCAACCTCACTCAGGCGAGCCCTGCCGAGCAGCCGGTGCATATCATATCTCTCGAAGGGCGCAAAGGGGATGTGCTAAGGGCATGGCCCGCTCTGCGTCCCTTCGCAGGCAATATTCACTGTCTGGAAAAGCCCGCGGGATGGTCGCTGGCAACCCTCTGGCGGCTCACCCGACTGCTGCGCCAACTCAAGCCAGCCGCGGTACATACCCACCATCTTGGGCCCATGCTCTATGGCGGCCTCGCCAGTCGGCTGGCCCGGGTGCCCACCCTAGTACACACAGAGCACGATGCCTGGTATCTCGATGATCCCCATCAACGCACGCTGGCCCTGTGGGGGCTGCGCGCCTTCAAACCCATTCTGGTGGCCGATGCCACGCCGGTGGCCAACCAGCTGCTGGCCAAGCTGGGCCAGCTGTCGCCAACCGTGATCCCCAACGGCATCGATGAGCTGCGCTTTGCCCCGGGCGCCGCCGCCCTCGCCCGTCAGGAGATGGGGCTGCCGCAAGGGGTCAAACTGATTGGCTGCGCCGCCCGCCTTGAATCGGTCAAGGGTCACACCTTGCTGCTGGAGGCGATCCGCACCCTGCCGGAGGAGGTGCATCTTGCGTTGGCAGGGGTCGGCAGTTTGCAAAATGCGTTGCAACAACAGTGTCAGCAGCTGGGGATCGCCCATCGGGTCCATTTTCTGGGGCTGGTCGAAAACATGCCACGCTTCTATCAGGGGCTGGATCTCTTCTGCCTCCCCTCGCTGGCGGAGGGGATGCCGCTCTGCGTGCTGGAAGCACAGGCGTGCGGGGTGCCGGTGGTGATGAGCGATGTGGGGGCGGCCAGAGAGATCGTCTGTCAGGCCAGCGGCCATATCCTGTCGGAGCGGGATCCCGACCGCCTTGCCCAGCTTCTGGCACAAGGGTTGCTGCAGTGCCATAGCCTGCGTGCCGTCACCCGAGAGTTTGTGTGCCAGCAAAGCAGCTTGAGCCGGATGGCTCAGGCCTATCAGCAGCTTTACAGCCGCTGATCAAGCGACCCGATGACCAGAGGAGCATCCCATGGAATGGATCATGATCGTGTTCTGGCTGTGCGCTGTACTGGTGGTCTACCACCATGTCGGCTATCCCCTGCTGCTCAAATTCGGTGGTCGGCAGGCGCGCAAGGTAGCCAATCCGCCCCGCCCCCTGGATCGAGGGTTCAAAGCAGACGCCACCGATGAGGCGCTGCCGACCATCACCCTGCTGATGCCGGTCTACAACGAGGCGGCGACCATCGCGGCCAAGCTGCAAAACCTCGCCAGCCTCGATTACCCCGCCGACAAGCTGTGGGTGCATGTGCATTTCGACGGCTGCAGCGACAACAGCTACCCCATTGCGCTCAGCCAGCTCGGTGATCCCGCCCTGCAGCAGTTGCAGATCAGGCTGTTTGATCACCCGCGCAATCGCGGCAAGGTCGCCGTGCTCAACGAGGCCATGACCCGGGTGCACAGCGATCTGGTGGCCCTCACCGATGTCTCGGCCCTGCTGCCCATCGACAGCCTGCTGCTGGCGGTCGCCCATTTTGCCGATCCCAAGGTAGGGGTGGTCGGGGAAGCGTACCGCTTCTGGCAACCGGGCTCTCAGGGCGAGGAGAGTTACTGGCACTATCAAAGCCAGATCAAACTCTGCGAGTCGGCCCTTGGCGGCATGCTGGGGGCCCACGGGGCCTTTTACATGATGCGCCGGGAGTGCCTCACCCCGCTGGCTGCCGATACCATCAACGACGATTTCATCCTGCCGATGCAGGCCATCGCCAAAGGGTATCGGGCTGTCTATGACAATCGCTGCGCCGCACTAGAGCTGGAAGTTTCCGATGCCGTGCTGGAGGCGACACGGCGCAAGCGGATCGGCGCTGGCAACACCCAGCAGCTGCTGCGGTTGCTGCCCCTGCTGCACCCCAAGTTCGGCTGGGTTGCCTTCAACTTTGCCAGTGGCAAGGGGCTGCGGGTGTTGATGCCGCTCTGCCTGACCCTGCTGTGGCTCTGCGCCATCCCGCTGGCCACCCAATCCCTGCTGTTTCAGCTGCTGCTGGGGCTGCAACTGCTGGGGTATCTACTGGTCATCCTGATCCAGCTGACCCCTGTGCACCCCTGGCCCAATCTGTTTCGCAAGATCCACTATCTGGTGCTCGGACACTGGTACAACGGCATGGGCACCCTGCGCTACTGCCTGCGCGCCCCCATACGTTTCATGTCACAGGAGAAAGCCGTATGACACACCCCATTCCAAGATTGACCCTGGTGGTCAAACGCAGCATGGATCTGCTCGGTGCCACTCTTGGCCTGCTGCTGACGCTGCCACTGTGGCCGCTGATCATGCTGGCCATCCGGCTCGATAGCCCGGGGCCTGTGTTCTTTCGTCAGCTGCGGATCGGGCGTAGCCACGCCACCCATACCGAGCTCTTTTTCATGATCAAGTTTCGCACCATGCGCGCCGACGCCGAGGCGGCCACCGGGCCGGTCTGGTGTGGCAAGGGGGACAGCCGGATCACCCGCAGCGGCGACTTTCTGCGCAAAACCCGGCTCGATGAGCTGCCGCAGTTTATCAATGTGCTCAAGGGGGAGATGTCGCTGATCGGCCCCCGTCCGGAGCGACCCGGGATCGCCAACCGGCTGGAAGATGCGGTGCCTTACTTTATCGAACGCACCTATGAAGTGGCCCCCGGTATTACCGGTCTGGCACAGGTCAATCAGGGTTACGACGAGTCGCTGGATGATGTGCGCAGCAAGCTGGCGTTCGATCTGGCCTACTCGGTCGCCCTGCTCCACCCCTGGCGCTGGCTGGTGCAGGATGTGCATATCATCGGCAAGACGATCGCCATCATGGTAGGCAAGAAGGGGCGCTAATCCCGCCGCGCCGACCTCAACCACACCTCGAGACCCTCAGGCCATTGCCACTGCAATGGCCTTTTTTATGGCGCATCGTTGTGGCACGTCCGCGGTAATCACCGAGAAGTCAGCGATCTGACCGCCCTTATCTGGCTCCATCCACAGGCCTGATGTCCGTTTGCCCCACCGCAGAAACCCAAGCGTTGCGTGATCACATAAGCAATCCGCCCCCTGCGCCCCCTGCTCCCTATAACACCGGCACATAAAAAACGAGTGGCCAGCGGCCACTCGTTTTGACAGGTTTCCCCTTGGGGATTCAGGCGCCGTAGACGGCCAGAATATCGGTCACTCTGTTGTTGACGCTGTACCCGCGGGCTATGGTGTTGCGGGCCGCCTGACTCATTTTGCTGCGCACCACTCCATCGCTGCGCAGCCAGTAGTTGACCAGCTCCGCCATATCCCGCACATGGCCGGGCTCCACCAGCCAGCCATTGGATTTATGGTCGATCAGATTGACCAGGCCCCCCACCGCAAAGGTACAAACCGGTATACCGTGAGCCATCGCCTCCAGGGCCACCAACGGCAACCCTTCAAAGCGGGAGGTGATGCAGAGCAGGTCGATGTTGTGCCACTCATTGGCCATGTTCTTGAAACCATGAAACTGGACGCGATCACCATACTGCTGCAACATGGCACTTTTCATGGGGCCATCCCCGTAGAGATGAAACGCTCCCTCCGGGCAGAAGGCAGCCAGCTGGCAGAACGCCTCCGGCCCCTTTTCCGGCGAGAGGCGACCGACAAAGGCAATCCGGTTGCCAGTTACCGCAGCCGGCGTCGCAGGCATGGGGACAAAGTTGCTGATCACCGTGCTTGGCACAGGCAATTTGCGAGCGATGGGCTCGCTTACTGCAATACACTTCGCAAAACGCGCTGTGGTGCGATCCAGCCAGCTGTAAAACTTCAGCAAACCCTCCCCGTCATCCCCACTGTGAAAGGTCGAAACCACCGATTTACCGGTAAACCAGGCTGTCAGCCGCCCCAGCACCCCGGCCTTGTAGCCGTGGGTGTGGATCAGCACAGAAGCCGGCTGGCGGGCCAGACGGCGCATAAAGTCGCGGCTGTTGTGGCACACCTCGTAGGGCAAGCCCTGTTGTTTGAGCAGGGTCGTAAAGGGGGTCATGCCGTGGTTGCTCACCAGCACTATGGTGGGGCGAAATCCCCTGGCCAGCAGATCGTTGGCCAAGTGGATAATGTGAACTTCTATTCCACCGACCTGACGCGCATCGATGGCCAGCCAGATCTGCTGCATGGGTAACATAAGGCCCTCCTCCCGTGGCTCCATGCCACCTGAAATGAGGCGCTGCATAGAGCGGGCCAGTCAGGCAAAGAGGGGCAGGATCAGGCGCCGGGACAGGCGACCAGCAGGAGGGTCATGTCATCGAGGGCGGCATCATTGATGCGTTCATCAAACCAGCGGGCAATGCGATGAGCCAGTTGCTCAAGACCGGGCCCCGAAGTCAGGCAGATCTCTTTTAGCTGCGACTCCCAGCGCTGGCGCTCTGCGGCATCACGGCTATCGAGCAGGCCGTCGGTCCAGAACAGCAGGATCTCGCCGGGCTTGAGCTGACGCTCATTGGTCACGAAGTGGGGATCCGGGCGCAAACCGGGCAAGGGGCCGGTCACGCCGACCTGACGGATGGTGCCGGGCCCAACCAGCCAGGGCGCCGGGTGGCCCGCGCTGGCCCACTGCACCCGCCCCTCGTTGCCGAGCTCAATACAGAGGGTGGTGAGCAGGGTAGCCCCAAGGAGCGGATCACTGTGAACCGCATTGGACAAGATGGTCAGCAAACGGGCGGGGGCGCGCTCCAGATCGTGCGCCGTCAGCAAACCGCGCAGATAACCGGCATAGGCATGGGCAAAAAACTTGGCTTCTACATCGTGGCCCATCACATCCCCGAGCCACAGCACCCGATCCTTGACCAGCAGAAAGTCCCCGCCCCCCACGGTGGCCGCACGGGTTTGCAACGCCAGCTGGTATCCCCCTATGGAGGTGGCGGGCAATAACGGGCGCAACGCCGAGGTCATGCGCTGATCCAGCTGCTCGCCCCATTGCGACTTGAGCTGCTGCGAGCGTTGCAGCACCCGCGAAACCGCCAGCAACAGGTCCTGCTTGGTGATGGGTTTGACCAGAAAGTCATCGATCCCCAGCGCCCCCGCCCGACTCTGGGTCCACTGATCCTGATGACCGGTCAGGAAGATAAAGGGCACCCCCTTCATCTTGGGATCCTTCATCAACTGCTGGCGCAGCCCAAAGCCATCGATCCCTTCCATCTCGATATCGGAGAGCACCAGCGCGGGGGGCTGCTTTCCGAGCGCCAGCAGGGCGGCATGGGAATCGGCATAACTTTCAACCCGGTAGTGCTCATGAAGGTAGGCGGTGAGCAGGGCACGCATCACCTTGTCATCGTCGATCACCGCGATCATCGGCAGCTGGTTGACCGGGCCCTGCTGGCGAAGGGTCACGCGATTGCGATCACCATCGCGAGAGAAGTGCACCTCGGCAAACAGCTGGTGCACCAGCGCCAGCCCGTATCCCCCCTCCTGCAGCTCATCGGGTAACGGCGCGCTGGCAAGATCGGGCTGCGGGCCGCCATCATCTTCCAGTATCAGACTCAAACCCGTTTCATCCTCTTTCAGCGTGAGCCAGAGCCGGGTCGCGGGAGGAGCTGTGTGTTTGACGCTATTGGTGGCCAGCTCACTGAAACAGAGCAGCCAGTTGGCTTGATCCTTTGGGGAGACCTGAAACAGGGAGAGCCCCTGTGCCAGCCGGTTGCGCAGTTCGCGCACCGCCTGCAAGGTTGCCGGAGCAGATCGCAACCAGTCATCCATATCGGGCCTCCATCAGCGGGCGATCAGATCCGGAAATTGAGCAAGGCACTGCGCCGGCACCAGCGCTTGAGCCATTCGGTCACCCGGTTACTGGGCAGCCGATTAAGTTCGCGCAGGATCTCGCTGGCCAGCCCCGGGTTGAGTTTGTCGTTATAGACAGCACCAATCAGATTGGCCTCGGCACGGGTCAGTTTATCCACCGCACTTTGTACCACGGTCGTCGGCGTCACTCCCGCCAGCACCACCAGCAGTGCCCCTTCACAGGCCCCACACACCTGATCGGCCGGAATATTGCCCCGATTGAGGGCGGTGAGCGGCGAAGTGTCGAAGATCACCACGTCGTAATGCTCCAGCCAGCGAACCAGCAGCTGACGCAAGGTATCCTTGTTGCGAAAGGCCATCAGATCCTTGCCCGGCGCCGGGAGCAGGGACAAGGAGCGGCCAGTGGCTACCGGCTCGGGCACATCATTGGGCCCCCAGGAAACCGCTGTGGCGCGGCCGGGATGATAGAGGTTGAGATCCACCAGCAGGGTGCGCAGCCCATCCGCTTCCGAGCGCCTTGCCAGCGCATCGCAGATGGAGCTCACCCCCTCTCCCCCTTCCGACGAGGTGACCGCCAGCGAGCGGATCCCCCGGGCGACCGTCGCCGCATAGAGGGATTCGAGCTCCAGATATTGAATGGGGATGCTCATATCAAAGCGTCCCGACCAGGGCCACCACCGAGATCGTGGTCAAAATGTCGCGCATGCCATCCATGAAGATGGCCCAGTTACTGCTCTTGCTGTCAGGGATAAAGACTGTGTCCCCTGCGCGCAGCACCGGCAACTGGCTAAAGTCGGGCTCTTTGGCAAAGCCGTCGAGATCGAAGCTGCGGGCCTGATCCCCCTGACCACTGGTGGCCATGTTGATCACCACAATCTTCTTGATATAGGCGCTGCTGGTCGGGCCCCCCGCCTCGGCCAGCAGATCCAGCAGGGTCATGGAAGAGTCAAAGCGGTAGCGACCCGGGCGGGCGATCGCTCCCAGCACCCGAATGGTGTTCTCCTTCGGCTCATCGAGCCAGGGGCGATTCTTCTCCGGCAGGTAGATGGAGTCACCGGGCAGCACCTTGGGCAGCAAGGTTTCATCGCCGGTTTCAAAGTAGAGGGCAAGATCGAGCTTGCTGACCCGCGCCGTGCTGCCACTGCGATGGGCGATGCGCACATTGCGCAGATCCGCCGCCGCAGTCGGACCATCGGCGGCCGACAGGATGTCGATAAAGCCCATCTGCTCATTGAAGGCATAGCGACCGGGGGCCCCGACCTGACCGAAGATATAGATGGAACTGTCCGGTGACTGGCGCACCCATTGGGACTTGTTATCACTGGGATCGGTGGGCAGCTCGGGGATCATGATGGTGAATCCGGCCCGGATCTTTGGCAGGCTGGCCAGCGCCCCCCCCTGATGGAGAAACTTGTCGAGATCAAACAGGGTCGGCGTGGCCTGCCCCCCTTCGGCGGTCAGGATCTGCACCTTGGCGATATCGGCCCGCTCGTTGGGGCCACCGGCGTGGGCGATCAGATCCAGCAGCGACATTTCGTCAGACCATTCATAGCGGCCCGGGATCCGCACCGCCCCCATCACCATCACAGCCCGCCCGGGTGCCACCTTCAACCAGGACTTCTCGTTGATATCGGTCTTTTCCGGCACAAAGATGGCATCACCGGGTTTGACTTGGGGAAGCGCCTTTTGTATCCCTTCGGTATAGGCCTGCAAGTCGATGGGTTCGATCGTGCCATCGGTGCGCAGCAAACGGATCTGGCGACTCTCGGCATAGCGGGTCGGGCCACCGGCATTGGCCAGAATATCGAGGAAGGAGTCCCCTTCCCGCCCCTCATAGGCGCCGGGTTTGAACACCTCGCCCATGATGTAGATGGTGCGCGCCCCCCGTTTTATCTGCTCTTCATCCTTGGGCACGAAGATGGTGGCGCCCGGCGCCAGATTGGGCAGCAACTTGTTGTTGCCGGAGTCGAGATAGGCTTTGAGATCGAACAGCTCGGGAGCATCACCATTGATCACCCGGATCCGCTCCACCCCGGCAAAGCGGGTCACCCCACCGGCTCGCATCAGCAGATCCACGATGGAGTTGCCACTCTTGAAACTAAAGGCGCCGGGGCTGTTGACCTCACCAAACACCTTGATCGCCTTGCCGGTATCGCCATCCCCGCCTGCCGCCAGGGTTGCCGCATCAAAATCAATCTGCACGTTGCCGATCAAAGGGGATGCTGGCACGAACACCACATCAAGGGATTGCAATGGCGGCAACACGCTGGCATCGCCGGTATCGAGATAACGCTTGTAGTCGAAGCTAGAGACCGTGCTGCCGCGCCGCACCTGCATGTTGTTGAGCTGGGCACCGGGCACCAGACCGCCAGCGGCATCGAGGGCCATCTGCACGTTGCCATCGGGCGCCAGATCATAACTGCCGGGTTTTTTGACATAGCCCATCACGCTGATCAGCAGCCGCTTTTCCAGCAAGGTGACGGTCAATTGAGAGAGGTTGTTGTAAACAGGTTTGAGGGCGGTGCGGATCAGCTCATCCGCCTGTTGCAGGGTCTTCCCCCCCACCACTAGGTTGCCGACTTCAGGCAGTGCAATCTCCCCCTGCTTGTTGATCTGGAAAGGCTGATCAAAAGCAGGCTCACCGGGTTGCACGATGGCCAACCGATCACCGGGAGCCAACAAGGTGGAGGCCAGTAACGGGCAGGTGAACAACAGCAAGAGAACACAGATCAATCCTTCGAGAGCGCCCCGTTTCATAGACATCCTTTTCGTCTGTTACGTCTGCCCCCATTGGCGTAAGGGGAGCCCTGACCAATCAGCACGACAGCCATCCGCTGTTGTCTGTTGCAGCCGCAAACGTACTTGTTGTAGTGATTGTGCCAGCACGGTCTGACGCCAGGCTACATCCGACCAGAGCCGTCCGTGCATATCCCGTTCGATATCAATACGTTGAGATTGTAGTCGTTTCAACTCGGCAGGCATACACCCCTGCAGACTCGCTTGCTTTAATTCCGTCAGTTGCAAGTCGAGTTCCTTCTGACGCTCATCATAACGAGACCAGACCCGCCATTCATCCTCATTGACCGGAATACGGGTGGGTCTTGCCTCTGCCATGCCGCCATACCCTTGCGGCGGCCACTGCGCACAACCCGACAGCAGAATGGACGAAAGCAGGATAGCAACCCGTTTCATGATGCAGCGGCCATCATGCCACGGGAACGCATATAGGCCTTGATGCTCTCATGGCAGGGGATCACCCGGTCGATATGCAACATCTCCAGCAGGTCATGAGGTTGACCGGGTCCACAGACAAGGGCCATCTGATGCCCGTTCATAATCAATCTTTTATAGAGAAATACCAAGGCTCCGATCCCCGATGAATCAATAAAATGAACATCGCTGATATCGGCCAGGATATCTCCCGGGTGGGTCGAGAGGGTTTCAAACAACGGGCGGAGCTCACTGACGGCCATCGCGTCAAACTCGTTTTCCAGTACCACTACCTGGATATCATTAAGGGTGTAAGTCATGCTTTCCATCGCTAGCTCCTTGTCGATTCTCAGACTATTTGCTGTCACGGCATTCAGCACGTTGCAAATGTTATGCCGGGCAGTGCCACAGCACTTGTTCTCCAAATGATACTCTTTGCGCCTTATTCACCGACACCCACTCCTCGTTTTGATTGCCAAATTGCAATTAACCTCCCCCGCACGTTGCAAACTGCAATTCACCTTGGCCGAGATCGCCCGATAACAGGCTAAATAGCTGATAATTCAAGCCCATTAGACTGGGCCCGATTATTGCTTACCCTTGGACACAGCTCACAAGCCACCGTTGGCTCGGCCCCCATGCCGCCATTTTCCAGGAAGGAGAGATCATGAAAGCAGGCCTTTACATCGCACCACTGTTGGCAGCCCTTTGCGGCACCGCACACGCAGCCCCCTCCCCTGACAGCGCCGTGTTGAAGGTTGAAGGCGCCATCAGCAGCCCCACTCATCAGGCTCTGGCCCTGTGGGACAGCGCCATGCTGGATCAACTGCCGGTACACGAAATCAAAACCCATACCCCCTGGTATGACGAAGCCAAGACTTTTCGCGGCCCGCTGCTGCAAGATGTATTGGCCAAGGTCGGGGCAACCGGCAAACAGCTCACCATTACCGCGCTCAATGACTACTCGGTACAGGTGCCGACAAGCGATGCCGAGCAGTATCGGGTCATCCTCGCCCGCACGATCAATGGCAAGCCACTGTCGGTGCGTGACAAAGGGCCGCTGTTCCTTGTCTATCCGTTCGATCAATATCCCGAACTGCAAAACAAGCTCTATTACGGTCGGGCTATCTGGCAGATCAGCGCGATAAAAGTGGAGTAGATCCCATCATGCGTTCCATGGCGGCCAGTCAACGTTTCTTGTTTGTGGTGCTCTGCGTGCTGCTCCTTGCCTTTGCCGGTATTGGTACCATCCAGTACCGGCAATTTCAGGATCTGCAGCGCAGTACCAGCCAGGGCGAAGACAACGTGATGTGGAACTATTTCCAGCTCTATAACGAAGCGCTGCGTTTTCAAAGCTCGCTGCTCCATGAGTCGCAACCGACCTTCCAACTCAGATACGATATTCTGGTCAGCCGCATGGATCTGGTGTTGGAGAGCAAGGATCGCAGCCTGCTTCAGCAAACAGAGATCTACCAGCAGGCAAGCAAAGCCATTCGCTCCTACATCTCTCTGGCGGATATCTGGCTCGGGCCGGAAGCCACCAAGCCGCTCGACAATCTTGCCCATCAGGAGCTGCGCCAACAACTCGCCTCCCTGCTCCCCCTGCTCCATCAGCTGACCCTAGAGGTGAACCAGCAGGCGACCCTGTTTGATGTGGCGCGCCGCGACAGCGTGAGGGAGCAGATCATCACGACGACACTCATCGCGACCCTGCAATTTGCGCTGCTCTTTGTGCTCGCCCTGCTGATCTGGCGGCAAATGAATATCTCGTTTCTGCAGCACAAACTGATGCAGCAGCTCAATGACAAACTGCTGCGGGCAAATCAGGCGGCAGAGGCAGGCACAAGAGCCAAAAGCAGCTTTTTGGCCAACATGAGCCATGAAATTCGCACCCCCATGAATGGCATTCTCGGCATGCTCTCACTGCTGGCCGACCGGGATATGGATCCGAGGGAGCGAGACTATCTGGAGACGGCGCGCGAATCGGCAAACCATCTGCTCGGTCTGCTTAACGACATTCTCGATGTATCCAAGCTGGAAGAGGGCAAGATCGAGCTGCAACTGGCCCCCCATCACTTGCCCCAGCTGCTGGAGGATATCCGGGCCCTGATGCAGAGCAACTGCGATGCAAAAGGGATCAAACTGACCCTGACTGTTGCCCCCGATACGCCGGAGTGGTTGATGATCGACCCGCTGAGGGTGCGCCAGATCCTCTTCAACCTGGTGAGCAATGCCATCAAGTTCACCCATCAGGGGGAAGTAAAGATCCATGTTGATAGCACCCTGTTGGAGCAGGATCGCCACTCGATACACATCTCGATCCAGGACACCGGGATCGGCATGAGCAAAAGTCAGTTAAAGAACCTGTTTCAACGTTTCGCCCAGGCGGATGTCTCGATCACCCGCCAATATGGCGGATCGGGCCTGGGACTTGAAATATCCCGTAACCTCGCACGCCTGATGGGCGGCGATATCTCGGTAGAGAGCAGCGAGGGACATGGCAGTACTTTTACCTACATCTGGCCCGCCAGAGCCACGACCCCCTCGATTGTTTGCCTGCCGTCCAAACCGCTGGATCAGGAGAGTTATCGCATCTTGCTGGTTGATGACAATGCCACCAACCGCAAGGTGATCGGCGCCATGCTCGACTCCGTGGGCCATCAGGTCACACTGGCCGTTCAGGGAGAAGAGGCGCTGGAGAAACTGGGTCACACCGAATTTGATCTGGTGTTGATGGATGTCCAGATGCCAGTGATGGATGGCCTGGTGGCCACCACCCGGATCCGCACCTCCCAGATGCCTTGGGCAGATATCCCCATCATCGCCCTGACGGCTGATGCGATGCCGGAATCCAAGCAATACTATCTCTCCCATGGCATGAACGGGTATATCACCAAGCCCATCAATAAAGAGACGCTACTGAGCGAGATAAACAGACATATTTCCCATGGGCGGCTCAAATACAACGCAGCCATGCGTGTCACCAAACAATAAAACCTTGGATTCCGGGCTACTGATTGCTCATGTGGGGCAACATTGACCTCGGCAGGCAACTGAATGGGCTTGGGTCTGGAACGCGCACAGGCAAGCCGCTTCGCAACAGCTGCACGGGCCGTCAGCTTGTCTCGGGTATGCAGGGATTTTTTGATCTCTTTACGACGGCCACAGGGGAGCGTGGTGACTTTCCGGTAATACCGGATGCCGTGGGGACTGAGCCAGAGATTCACTATGAAGACTCTTGATTCATCCACACAAAGTGGATTACCAAGAGGTCTGAAGGGGGCTATTAGCTGTAACTTATTGAATTGCAGAAACAAGTGGTGGCCCTACCAGCCACATCCCGGCACTCGAGTCCCCCGCCTTGGCTGCTACCTTCCGGTCCTGACCAGGTCGACGGGTTATCAATGCGAGAGGACCAATAGGACCACCGGCGAGGAGAATAGGCAAACTGGCCTCTCAATGCAATGGCTTTCTGCCCTTCGATTGTTCGTTTGCCTTATTTTTCAACAATCTGCCGAATGAATCAGCTAAACAGCATAAATTTCGCCCCCACCAGCAGCATCAGCAGGGCAAATGCTTGCTTGAGGCGTGTGGGTGACAGGCGATGCGCCAGCTTGGCACCAAGGCGGGCGAACTGGGTACTGGTCAGCACAATGCCGAGCAGCGCTGGCAGATAGATGTAGCCCACACTCCACTCGGGCAGATCGGCATGATCCCAACCCGCATAGAGGTAGCTCAGACTCCCCGCCAGCGCGATGGGCATGCTGCAAGCCGCAGAGGCCGCCACCGCATTGCGCATCGGCACCGAGTTCCAGCTCAGGTAAGGGACGGTGAGCGAGCCACCACCAATGCCAAACAGCGCGGACATCCAGCCTATCACTGTGCCAGCAATGCCGGTGCCGAACGCTCCTGGCAGGTGTCTTTCCGCCTTGGGCTTGAGGTTAAGCCCCATCTGCAGCGCCATAGTCCAGGCGAAGCAGCCGATAATGATATTGAGGGTGCTGGTACTGAGCAGATTGGCCGTCATACCACCGAGCCAGGCACCAACCAACATACCAGCCCCCAATCTGCGGATCATCACCCAGTCGACGGCGCCCGCTTCCTGGTGCGCCCTAAGCGAGCTGAATCCGGTAAAGATCATGGTGGGAAGGGAAGTGCCCAGGGCCAAATGGGTAATGATTTCGGGTTCAAATCCCATCGCACGAAAACTGACCACCAGCACAGGAACAATGATCAATCCACCGCCAATCCCGAACAGCCCCGCCAGCATACCCGCAAAGGCCCCCAGCAGGAGGTAACCCATAAACAGCATAAAAATTCCTGTCTTGAACGATAAACGGCCAACACGGCCGGGCAACAGTGGATATCTGCATGAAAAAAAAGAGATGGCGGGAGGGCCATCTCTTCATTGTGCCGGTTAGTGCAGTGGAATGGTACCGTCCATCACCTTGTAGAAGGCTAGCACGGCGCAGCCGAGCAGAGCCGCCGTCATCCCCTGCTCCAGCCTGTTAAGACCGCGCAGACCGTGATGCTGACGCGCCTTCCAGTAGATGAAGATGCCCGGGCTGTAGAGCAGCGCCACCAGCAACAGGTACTCCACACCGGCAGCGTAGACCAGCCAGCAACCGTAAACGGTCGCCACCAGAGCCAGCAGCAGGTCACGCTTGCGTTGATGAGGTTGACCCTGATAGGTCTCCCCTTTCAATGCCAGCTTCAGGCCATAGGCACCGGAGAAAACGTAGGGCACCAGCGCCGCCGAGGTGGCGATGTTGACCAGCGCCAGATAGGTGCTGCTCTGGAAGTAGATGATGATCAGGAAGATCTGCACCAGACAGGTAGAGCACCAGAGGGATACCTGCGGCGAGCCGTTCTTGTTCTCCTTGGCAAACCAGCCCGGGAAGACGCCGGTCTTGCCTGCGATGTAGGGCACTTCAGCGGCCAGCACGGTCCAGCTGAGCAGAGCCCCCATCACAGACACCACCAGACCGATGTTGATAAGCCAGGCGCCCCAGGGGCCGACCACGGCTTCAAGGATCATGGCGGTCGAAGGGTTCTTGAGTGCCGCCAGTTGCGGCTGGCTCATGACTCCCAGCGAAAACAGGGTAACCATCACGTAGAGCGTCAGGGCGCCGAGCAGTGCCAGCACGGTGGCGCGGCCCACATCCTTGCGATGACGGGCACGGGCAGAGACCACCACCGCCCCTTCAATCCCGATAAAGACCCAGAGGGTCACCTTCATGGTGGACTTGACCTGATCCATCACGGAGCCCAGCTCCATATTGTTCTGGCCCCAGATATCCAGAGTGAAGGTATCCATGTTGAAGGCCAGCAGGATCGCGACACAGAAGACGATGAGCGGCACCATCTTGGCGATGGTGGTGACGATATTCACCAGCGCAGCAACCTGTACCCCGCGCAGCACCAGCGCATGCACCGACCAGATCAGGATGGAGGCCAGCGTGATGGCCACCGGCGTATTGCCGTCACCGAAGATGACGTTGTCAGGTGTATCGAAGAAGTAGCTCAGGGCGCTGAACACCACGATGGCGTAGGAGACGTTGGCCAGCAGTTGGCAGAGCCAGTAACCCCAGGCTGCGTTGAAGCCGATAAAATCGCCGAAACCGGCTTTGGCATAGCTGAAGATACCGCCATCGAGATCGGGGCGGCGCATGGAGAGGTTCTGATAAACCAGCGCGAGACAGATCATGCCCAGACCGGTGATGGCCCAACCCAGGGCGACCGCCCCGGCACTGGCATGCGCAGCAATGTTTTGTGGCAGACTGAAGACCCCGGCGCCGACCATGGAGCCGATCACCAGCGAAATGAGGGCGCCCAGCCCTAGTTTCTTGTCCATTTCAATCCTGTTTATTTAGGCGGCGGCAGAGCGTCCGTATTCATACTGCGCGCAATATGGGAGGGGCTGGGAATCCTGACCCCGTGAAAAAGGCGGCAACTATATTGCATGACTATTCCGACCGCAATCCCTCGTCCCGTCAATCATGCACCGCCTTGACCGCGCGCAATTTTACAGCACTGACCCATATGGCCTGTGAGCTGGCTCAAATTAACCAAGACCCATTGATATTTCTCATTTTTCTGCCAACACAACCTGACTCGCATGGTTCCTATGCATCGCCATTCAGGCACTCTCTGTATAAATAATCTGCATAAAAAAGCCCCGGTGGAAACACCGGGGCCCATTATGTAAATCCCTATAAACGCAAACCGCCATCCAGTTCTATCATCCTTCCCGACAGATAGTCGTTGGCAAAAATAAAGCTCACCGTCTCGGCCAGCTGTTGCGCCTCGCCAAGGGTGCCGACCGGAATGGCCTGCTGCATCCGCGCCATCGCCTCCGGCTTCATCGCCGCCGTCATGTCGGTGGCAAATACCCCGGGAGCGATCCCCATCACCCGAATGCCATGGCGCGCCAGCTCCCGCGCCCAGGTCACCACCAGCGAGGCAACCCCCGCCTTGCTGGCGGCATAGTTGCTCTGGCCAATATTGCCGGCGCGGGCGATAGAGGAGATGTTGATGATAACGCCCTCCTGCCCCCCTTGCGCCATCAGCGCCGCCCCCTCGCGACCGCAGAGGAAGGTACCTGTGAGGTTGACGTCAATCACGCTCTGCCACTGGGCCAGCGTCATCTTCTCCACCAGCTCACCCTCTTTCACCTTGATCAGCATACCATCGCGCAAAATGCCGGCGCAGTTGATAAGACCGTGCAGCACGCCAAAACGCTCCTTGATGGCAGCAAAAACCGACTCAACCTCGGCTTCGCTCGCCACATTGCAGACAAACAGCTCGCACTGGCTATCTTGATCGCACTGATCATTCTGACTGTGCACCAGGGCTGCGGTCGCCTCCAGATCGACGCGATTGATGTCGAGCAGCGCCAGCGTCGCCCCCTGTGCGCCCAGGGCCAGCGCAATGGCCCGTCCCAAGCCACGTCCAGCGCCGGTAATAACGATGACCTTATCTTTGATATCCATCAATGCTCCTTGTAGCTGGTCGAAGAGAGATGCCTTGAAGAGAGGTGGCCCGTCAGGCGGGATCCTGTTTATCCAGATAGAGTTCGACGATGCTGGAGAAATCACGGCTCCCCTGCCCCTGAGCGGCATGCAGGTTGAACAGGTTACGCGCGAGCGCCCCCATCGGCACAGCGCTGTGGCCATGCTCGGCCAGCGCCATGGCCAATCCCAAATCTTTCACCATCAGCCGGGTCATAAATCCCCCCTGATAGTTGCGGGCGGCAGGGACATTCTCCATCACTCCGGGCCAGGGGTTGTAGCGCTCCAGACTCCAGTTGTTGCCGGAGCTCTTGCCCATGATGGTGGAGAGCACGGCGGGATCCAGCCCCTCCTTCACCCCGAGGGCCAGCGCTTCGGCAGTGCCCGCCATATGGATCGCAAGCAGCATGTTGTTGCACATCTTGGCGATCTGCCCCGCCCCCAGCGTCCCGGCGTGAAACAGGTTCTGCCCCATGCAGGCGAGCAGGGGTTTTGCCGCCTCGAAATCTGCCGCGTCGCCGCCAACGATAAAGGTGAGCGTCCCGGCGGCCGCACCGGCGACACCGCCCGAGACAGGGGCATCGATAAAGCGCAAACCACGGGCGCGGGCCGCCTCCCCGACCTGACGGGCAGAGTCGACATCGATAGTGGAGCAGTCGATCACCAGTGCACCAACCGGCAGGGCCGCCAGCAGATCCTGCCCCTCAGACAACCAAAGATCGCGCACATGCTCCCCCGCAGGTAGCATGCTGATCACCACCTCGCAGCCGGTCACCGCCTCACGGGCATCCCCCGTGGCAATGCAGCCAGCGGCGATGGCGCGCTCAATGTTTTGGGCAACCAGATCAAACACCTGCACTCTGTGCCCGGCCCTGGCCAGATTGGCCGCCATGGGCCCCCCCATGTTGCCGAGCCCGATAAACCCTATCCTTGTCATCCCGCTTGCTCCTTGCGTTGCTGATGGCGGCCTCCGCCGGTTGCCAAGATGTTATTCCTTGCAGGCCAACGGATTGCGCCCCTGCGGCCAGCGATAGAACTCGTCCAGCCACTCCCCCTCCGGTGGCCACTGTTGCCAGCGGGGATCTTTATCCTTGTCGATCAGCAGTGCCCGTACCCCTTCCACAAAATCCCCCTTGAGCACACAGTTGACCGAGAGGGTCAGCTCCTCGGCAAATACCTCTGCCAGTGAGTTGCGGCGAGCCTGCCAATATTGACGCCACAAAATGGCGCGGCTGATGGGGCTGCCGGTGCGGCAGAGCTGCTGCGCCTGCTGGAGTACCGTCTCCTGTTCATCGAACTGAGCCTCGAACAACCGCGCCAATACCCCTTGCAGCGTGCGCCCCGCCAGCAGGGCACCGATCCTCTGTTGATGGGGCAGCAATACAGGCGCTGGCAAGCGGGCCGCCACCTCACTGTGCAATTCCCTGAGCAGCAGATCGATCTGCTCGCGGGGATCACCACTGCCAGCCCACTCGAGCACGGCGAGGCGTGACAACAGCGCACTGCGCTCGCCGCTGGCGATGGCGTGATCCGCCAGCCCAAGACCGATGGCATCACTCCCGTTGAAGCGGGCGCCAGTCAGACCGAGCCAGAGCCCGAGCCGCCCCGGCATCCGGCTTAAAAACCAGCTTGCCCCCACGTCGGGGTAGAGGCCGATGGTCACCTCCGGCATGGCGAACAGGCTCTTTTCGGTCACCACCCGAAAATCGGCTCCGGCAAACAGGCCAATACCCCCCCCCATGCAGATACCGTCAGCCACGCAGATCAGGGGCTTGCGGTAAGAGTGGATGTGGTGGTCGAGCCGGTACTCCTGCTCGAAAAAGTCGCGGGCATATTCGAACAGTTCCGATCCGCTTGCCTCCTGCTTGCGGTAATAGAAGGAGCGGATATCGCCACCGGCACAAAATGCCTTCTCACCCGCCCCCTGCAGCAGCACACAGACGATGGCGGGATCCTGCTCCCAACGGGTCAGCGTCTGTTGCAGGATCTGGATCATCGGAAGGCTCAATGCGTTGAGAGACGCAGGGCTGTCGAGGGTCAACACCCCGACCTGATGGCCATCTTCGGTGGGATAACAGCTAACCTTGACCGGCTCACTCATAAACGGCTCCGTATGGATTTATTTTGTTGGGCCATATTGCCAGCGCGGTAAGCGTTTCTCCAGGAAGGCGGCCACCCCTTCACGCTGGTTGGCATCGCTAAAGAGATCGAGAAACAGCGCTCGCTCAAGGGGCAAGGCGGCATCCCGCGGGCCGCTGCGGCCCTGATTGATCAGGGTTTTGCAGGCGCGCAGGGCGCTCGGGCTCTGGCGCTCCACCAGATGGGCCATCTGGTGCGCCGCCTCCCATGCCTGACCGGTTTTCACCACCTCCTCCACCAGCCCCATCTCGTAGGCCAGCGAGGCACTCACCTTCTCACCGCAGAGGATCATCCGCTTGGCCCAGCCCGGCCCCACCAGCTCGGTCAGGCGCTGGGTGCCACCGGCACAGGGAAGCAAGCCCACCGAGGCCTCCGGCAGTCCCAGCAACGCCTGCTGCTCGGCGATGCGGATATCACAAGCCAGCGCCACTTCCAGCCCACCGCCCATGGCATAACCATTGATGGCGGCGATACTGACGCCGTGAAAACGAGCCAGCGCCTCGAAGGCCTTGCCAAAGGCCTCGGCTACTTCGCGGGCCAGCTCGACATTCCCCTCGACAAACATATTGAGGTCGGCACCAGCGCAGAAAAATTTGTCGCCCGCACCACGGATCACCAGCGCCACCACATCGGGACGACTGTCGAGCTCCACCATCATCTGCAAAAAGGCCTGCAGGCTGGCGAGGGTCCAGGTGTTGGCAGGGGGATGGTCGAGGGTGATATAGGCCACGTGGCCATGATATTCGAGTCTGATCCTTGTCATAACATTGTCCTTGTCGATGAAGCTGCCGCCATGATGACAGGCTTGAATGACACCAACCTGTGGCTGGCTCACAAAGCCGAAACCGGCATGGCATGGTGCAAACCGGGTGGCAGGCAACACACCCTTGATGCGACCACCGGTTAGCCCAGCGACAAACCGGGATCGGCCAGCAGGCGGCGCGCGATGATGAGTCGCATCACCTCGTTGGTGCCCTCCAGAATGCGGTGTACCCGGGTATCGCGCAGATAGCGCTCGAGCGGATACTCGCGGATATAACCATAGCCGCCAAAGAGTTGCAGAGCCTCATCACAGATTCGATAACCCACGTCGGTGGCAAACCGTTTGGCCATAGCACACCAGGCACTCTTGTCGGGTGCCCCGCGATCCAGCTTGTCAGCGGCCTGACGCACCAGCAAACGGGCGGCAGCCAGCTCGGTCGCCATATCGGCCAGGCGAAACTGCACGCTCTGGAATTCGCTGATCGGGTGACCAAATTGCTGGCGCTGCTGCACATAAGCCAGCGCATCGTCCAGCGCCTGCTGGGCGGTGCCCACCGAACAGGTGGCAATATTGATGCGCCCACCATCTAGGGCCTGCATGGCGAACTTGAACCCTTCCCCCTCCTCACCCAGCCGGTAGCGTGCGGGAATTCGCACTCCGTTGAACGCCACTTCCCGGGTCGGCTGGCTGTTCCAGCCCATCTTCTCTTCCGGCTTGCCATAGACGATACCCACGCTATCTGCCGGCACCATAAAGGCAGAGATCCCCTTCGCACCTTCACCACCGGTACGGGCCATCACCACCAGCACATCGCTGCTGCCTGCTCCCGAGATAAAGACCTTGGTCCCCTCGATGAGGTAGCTGTCACCCTCGCGCACCGCCCGGGTCTTGAGTGCCGCAGCATCGGAACCCGCCCCCGGCTCGGTGAGGCAATAGGAGCCCAGCAGCTCGCCGCTGGCCAGTTTGGGCACCCACTCCTTGGCAACCTCGGTGGGCAACCAGTTACCCAGCATCCAGCTCACCATGTTGTGGATGGTCAGATACGCCGTGGTCGAGGTACAGCCCATGGCGAGGCGTTCGAAGATGAGGCTCGCATCGAGGCGCGGCAGCCCCAATCCGCCAAACTGCTCCGGGGTATAGAGACCACAAAAACCTAGCTCTGCCGCCTGCTTGATGGTCGGGATCGGAAACTCATGCTCCTTGTCCCAGCGCGCGGCATGGGGTTTGAGCGCCTCATCGGCAAAGGCGGCGGCCGCCTCCACATACGCCTGTTGATCATCGGTCAGGGTAAAATCCATCTTGTCGTTCGCTCCCTTGTTGCCCCGCGCTTTCTTCCCCGCGCTTATTTTCCTGAGTTAGCACTTTATGACGCGGCGCCCACACGCTGCGTCAGTCGGATCTGCCACTATGGCGCTGTTGTCGTGGTAGCTGATGACGCTCTCACTACCACGGCTTTATCGATACACAACAGATTAACAATTGATTTACGTTTACGCTAACGTAAACTTATGGCAGAAGTGAAGTACAAAATGGACCGACCACTGCCAGCCGTAACGCCGAGTCAGCCGGTCGAACCAACCTTCCTACCCGACTGTCATATCCGCAAGGAGAGCATGGATGCAGATGGATGAGACCCTGAATGCCCTGACCGAACAGGTTGCGGCCTTCTGCCAGAAAGTGATCGCCCCGCGCGCCAGCGAGATCGATCAGAGCAACGCCTTTCCCCGTGATCTCTGGCCCCGGATGGGTGAACTGGGGCTGCACGGCATCACGGTGGCGGAGGAGTATGACGGGGTGAACCTCGGCTATCTGGCCCACGTGCTGGTGATGGAACAGGTAAGCCGTGCCAGCGCCTCGGTCGGCCTCTCCTACGGCGCCCACTCCAATCTCTGTATCAATCAGATCCACCGCCACGGCACGGCGGAGCAAAAAGCACGCTACCTCCCCCCGCTGGTGAGCGGCGAGCATGTGGGGGCGCTGGCCATGAGCGAACCGGGAGCTGGGTCCGATGTGGTCAGCATGCGCCTCACCGCGGAGCGCGAGGGCGATCACTTCGTGCTGAACGGCAACAAGATGTGGATCACTAACGGGCCCGATGCCGACACCTTCGTCATCTATGCCAAGACAGATACCAGTGCGGGCCCCAAAGGAATTTCTGCCTTTATCGTTGAAGCCGGCACTCCCGGTTTTTCTACCGCCCAGAAGCTCGACAAGCTGGGGATGCGCGGCTCCAGCACCTGCGAGCTGGTGTTCGACAACTGCCGAGTGCCGCAGGAAAACCTGCTGGGCACCTTGCACGGCGGGGTCAAGGTGCTGATGAGCGGGCTCGATTACGAGCGGGTGGTGCTGGCTGCGGGCCCCCTTGGCATCATGCAGGCCTGCATGGATGTAGTGCTGCCCTATGTGCGTGAGCGCAAGCAGTTTGGTCAAGCCATCGGCGAGTTCCAGCTGGTGCAGGGCAAGCTCGCCGACATGTATACCCGCCTCGCCAGCAGCCGGGCGCTGGT
>NZ_JAAKNE010000003.1:0-83503 GCF_049170755.1 Aeromonas sp. 604176 | reverse complement strand
CCGGTGCAGTATGTGAACCGCCCCAACCTCGATTTTCGCGGCTTCGCGGGGACGCTCGCCTCCGGCATCCTGCGGGTCGGCGACAAGCTGGCGGTGCTGCCATCGGGCAAGGAGAGCACAGTGACCCGCATCGTCACCTTCGACGGCGATCTGGAGTACGCCCTGCCGGGTCAGGCCATCACGGTCACCTTCGCCGACGAGATCGACATCAGCCGCGGCGACCTGCTGGTGGATGTCGCCAAGCAGCCGCAAGTGACCCAGAATGTGCTGGCCCATATCGTCTGGATGGGGGAGGAGTCCCTGCAACCGGGTCGGGTCTACGACGTCAAACTGGCCACCAAGAAGAGTCGCGGTCAGGTGGAGGCTATCCGCCACCGCATCGAGATAAACAAGCTGGACGAACTGCCCGCGAGCGAGCTCAAGCTCAACGAGATCGGCCTGTGCGAGCTGAGCTTCACCGACCCGGTGGCGTTCGACCCGTATCAGGAGATCCGCGATACCGGCAGCTTTATCCTGATCGACCGGCTGACCAACGTCACCGTCGGCGCCGGCATGATAGTGGAAGGCTTGGCCGCCAAAGCGGTAAAAGGGCACTACAGCGAGTTCGAAATCGAGCTCAATGCGCTGGTGCGCAAGCACTTCCCGCACTGGCAAGCCCTTGCCATCGGTAACGACACAAGCAAGGAGTAAACCCATGACCTGGCAACAATTCCTGGTGCTGGGTCTGCTGGCTGCTCTCGTGGCCCTGCTGATCCAGGGCAAACTCCGCCCGGCGCTGCTCTTCTCGGGCGCCGTGCTCATCACCTACCTGAGCGGGCTGGCGGATATCAATGCCGTGGTGGCGGGTTACACCAACAGTGCCCTGCTGACGCTGGTGCTGTTGCTGCTGGTGTCGCTGGCGGTGGAGAAGACCCGCATCATGAGCTGGTTCGCCAATCTGGTGGGCACGGGTTCATTCAACAAGGTGCTGGTGAAGGTGTGGTTCTCCACCGCTTTCCTGTCGGCTTTCGTCAACAACACCGCCGTGGTGGCCTCCATGCTGGGAGCGGTCAAACGCAACCCCAACCATGCGCCGTCGCGGCTGCTGCTGCCCATGTGCTTCGCGGCCACCTTTGGCGGGGTGCTGACCCTGATCGGCACCTCCACCAACCTGATCGTCAACAGCTTCCTCATCAAGATGGGGGCACCGCCGCTCGGCATGTTTGACTTCTTTATGGTGGGGGCGGGCACCCTGCTGACCGGTCTGGTGGCCGTGCTGCTGTTTGCCCGTCACCTGCCGGAGCAGGATACCGAGATGAGCCGCGAATCCGGCTACTTTCTCGAAGCCAAGGTGGGCGCCGGTTCACCGCTGGCGGGGCGCAGCGTCAAGGAGAACGGCCTGCGAAGCCTGAAAAGCCTCTATCTGGCGGAAATCATTCGCGGCGAGCAGGTGATCTGCCCGGTGCAGCCGGAACACGAGCTGCACGAAGGGGATGTGCTGCTGTTTTGCGGCGACGTGGAGAGCGTCGGCGTATTGCAGGAGATGAAGGGGCTGGATCTCTACGGCCAGCACCGCCTCAACGGCCAGCATCTGGTGGAGGTTATTGTCAGCCACAGCTCGCGGCTGGTGGGTCAGACCATCAAGGATGCCGAATTTCGCACCCACTTCGATGCGGTGGTGCTGGCGGTGCGCCGTGGCGAAACCCAGCTTACCGGCGGCCTCGGCCAGATTGAACTACACGCAGGGGACACTCTGCTGCTGGCCCCCGGCCCCCAGTTTGCTCGCAACAAGTCGCTGGGGCGGGAGTTTGTGGTGGTAAGCGGGCTGGAAGCCTCCACCCGCCTCGATGGCAAGCGCAGCGCCGCCGTGGTGCTGGGTTTTCTCGGGGTGTTGGCGCTCTCTGTGTTTGATCTGGTGCCGCTGTTCAAGGGTTTGCTGCTGATGCTGGTGGCGCTGCTGCTCACCCGCATTCTGACCCTGGACGAGATCCGCCGCCGCTTCCCGCTGGATATCTGGCTGGTGGTGGGCGGGGCGCTGGCCATCGCCGATCAGCTGGAAAAGAGCGGACTGGCCAAGCTTATCGCCGACTGGCTGATGGGAGAGTTTAACGGTGCCAGCCCCATCATCGCCTTTATCGGTATCTATGTGTTTACGCTGGTGTTGACCGAGCTGATGAGCAACAACGCCGCCGCCGCGCTGGCCTTCCCCATGGGTTACCAGCTGGCGCTCAGCATGGATGTCTCGACCATGCCGTTTATTCTGGCGGTGCTGTTCGGGGCCAGCTCCAGCTTTATCCTGCCCTACGGCTACCAGACCAACCTGATGGTCTATGCCGCGGGCAACTACAAGATGCCGGACTACCTCAAGCTGGCGCTGCCGGTCTCGCTGGCCTATAGCCTCGGGGTGATTGTGATGGTGCCCCTGCTGTTTCCGTTTTAAGGCGTGAGCGCCAATCAAGGAGTGTGGGATGAGTAATATCGTATGGCACAAGCATGCCGTGGACAAACAGAGCCGGGCCGAATTGAAAGGACAAAAGCCGCTGGTGATCTGGTTTACCGGGCTCTCCGGGGCGGGCAAATCCACCCTGGCGGGGGCGCTGGAGCAGGCGCTGGCGGCACAAGGCAAGCACACTTATCTGCTGGATGGGGACAATGTGCGCCACGGCCTCTGTGGCGATCTCGGTTTCGATGATGCCGCGCGGCAGGAGAATATCCGCCGGGTCGGCGAGGTGGCGAAACTGATGGTGGATGCGGGCCTGATCGTGCTCACCGCCTTTATTTCGCCGTTTCGTGCCGAGCGGGCGCTGGTGCGCAGCCTCTTGGGTGAAGGGGAATTTGTCGAGGTCTTTGTCGATGCGCCGCTCGCCATCTGTGAAGAGCGCGACCCCAAGGGGCTCTATAAAAAGGCGCGGGCAGGGGAAATTCGCAATTTCACCGGTATCGACTCCGCCTACGAGGCACCGGAGCAGCCGGAAATTCATCTGCTTAACGCCGGTAAATCGGTGGAGGCGCTGGTGGATGAGCTGCTGACTGCCCTGCGGCAGGGGAACTACCTGTAGTGGTTGAGTTGTGCCATTTGATAAAGGGAGCTGGATTGTTATCTGGGCAACCGGTCCGTTGGCCACCACAGGTGCTGATGAGTTGGCAGCTTCTTTCATTTACGAAACTCCAATATCACTAACGCCTCAAACACCGGCGCAGCTTCGCTGCGTCCGGGTGATTTGACTTGTTATGCCTTATCTATTCATAGGAGAAGTAAATATTATCTTCTGCTTTTAAGGTTTTATAAATTTCGGTCAACTCTTTCACATAAGAAAGATTTTCTCTAATTTCTTTGATGGTTGGATTATCGTCAATTTGAAAAAATATTTTCTCCAGCTCTTCTTGCCTTTCATCTTCAATGAGCGTGAGTAGGATCTTCCGATTATCTTCGGTTAGTTCTACGGAAAGAACGTTATACTCCTCTCCCTCTATTGTAAGATCGTTATTTTCATACGCTACCTTTTTCGAAAATCCGATCTTTGCCAATCTCTCGTAACAATGTTCGGAAACACGAATAATCTTAGGCTCGTTCGTTGAATCAAAAAATGTTAACTCTAACATTATTCAGTCTCCTTTTTTTCTTTTAACTCTAATTCCTTAGCGACAGTCTCTCTTATGCGTTCAACTTCACCAGGCTCCAGGCCCTCATACAAAGTCACCCCCCCCTTATCAAGAATCGCCTTCGTCTTATGGGATGCGATCGCTTGTATTAGTAATATACTAACATTCCCTTTGTCTACGATATCTTGTGCTTGAGAAGGAAATATATTCTTCCTCGTCTTTACTTCTCCGAAAGATCTACTCATCATTACCATCCTTAGTGTACTTATACTTGCCTAAGTACTTGTCTAATGCACTGATTAAATCTTTTTTTCTATCCAGAGGATATTCAAAGTCTCCTCTACAATCATTATTTATAGATGGAGTAACAGGTATATCATGTAGCCTAGCAATTTCTACCACAAGTTTAATTGTATCTCTATGTTCCTCAAGTTTTTTTATCATCTTATCTTCATCAGTGCACAAAGCTAACCTCCTTGTTTCTGTCTCTGAGTGATTTCATAAAACGTTTTGTGATCTAAAAAATGATTTTTGCTTAATCCTTCCTTGCCTCCTGAAATTAATTTTTTCATGTAAGTCTTTGAGAATATTGATTTTAACTCACCCAAGGTGTGTTTTCTTTTAATATAGTCATCGAATACTTCCTCAATTGATTTTTCTTCAAGATGAAGCCCTGTAACCTCGGACAGATCTCTGAAAAATTTATTGAAAGATGATTTATCAAGCTCTATATTAAAGTCTTCGTCAAAGAAAAATCTCCTAAGAATCGAGGTATCAATGTTATCTTTAACATTGGTGGTGGCGATAATTATGTGTCTGTAGATCTGATTGCTACGCACCAACTCATCAATAATCGTGTTAAAGGTAAGCAATATTCTTTTTATGCTTTCGTTGTCATTTTGATACCTGCTTATTGTGAATGAGTCCACCTCATCCATCACGATAAAGCAGTATGAATTGTTTTGTTTTATTTCCTTATTTATTGACTTAAAGTAACTCCTCAAATTGGAGGAGGATTCTCCAAAATTATGAGATATTAGTTCGTCAACATTTAACCTTTTAATGTCAATATTATACTCACGCTTGAGCTTTTCATAAACAATGCTTGCAACTGAGCTTTTCCCTGTGCCAGGGTATCCATCAAATAAAAATGTCGGATATATCGACAGCTGTGAAAACTTCGATACTTGACTTGCGTCAGCATCCAAAAAAGCCTTGCAGTATTTGTATAGCCGTTCGATCTTTGCATCCATACAGTACAACTTAGTGAAGCTACTCAATATTTTTTCTCCTTTCACAAACATTGTCAATTTGAGGCATGACGCACCGATTACCGGAATTTTGTGAGCGAAGCGAATAAAATTTCCGAGTGCGGTGGCTTGTTAAATGTTCAGAGGCGCCGAACAGCGCCGGCTATTAGAAAATTCATTTGAGATACATTGCTAAAATACTTTAACAAATGATTCCTATTATTTTTGCTCATACCTCTTGTACCAACAGCAGATGACCAAGAAAGCCAATCAGCCCTCCCAACTCTCAGGTATTGCTCTCGTATATCTGGTAAGCCGAATCTTACATCTGGAATTTCTAATACCTTGCTTTTACTAATATCAGTAGCGTATTTATGTTCCAAAAGCTTTATCAAGATTGAGCTGTATTCAGAAGTTCCACTTAAATATTCTTCAGCTATTTTTGCAAACCAAAATAGTTGCTCTTCTGTAACAATTACTGAGTTGTCTAGGTGATCAATCATGACCTGAGCCAAAGAGCTTTTATCATCAATGTTTTTGCAGAAGTAAAATAGCTTTTTACTTAAATTTGGAAATCTATCAAAAAAAACTTCTATATATTCAAGTACATCTTCACCTTTATCATTCATAAAAGTAAGGATAAGCTCCGCATCCATTTCTTCTAGCTCTGGGTTATGAAGAAGGTTATACAAGTATTCTTGTTGCTCAGAATCAAGGGTCAATTCATCCTCAACCTCAACCTCCTCTTCACCGTTATACGTTTCTACGAGCTCTGTTCTTACATACAAAAGCTGCTTTCTAACTTCCTCTATGTGATCATCGATGCTCTCAATAGCAACCTTTCCCTGTTTTGTTTTAGAGTTATTGAAGCTAAGACCTTTCTCCCCTGCTAGCTGCTGAAGAAGAATAAAATCATGCTCCACCTTTTGCAGGTTATTTGAAAACAGATAAATATCATCCATAAATCGAAGCATTAAATCTGATTTCAATATTCTTGAGTTATCTAAGAACTTAAGGAACTCCGCGCCAATAACTTTGCATGGATGAATCCCCTGAGGTAAGCAATCTACACTTCGACCAGAGTTGATTTCTCTCAAAAACTGCCCCAGCCCCTCAACGTCTGATTGGTCCCTAGCTCCATCATCAAACCACTTTACAATGTCATGGTGATAAAGTGAGTTGAAATATGTAGCAATATCTAGTTTCAATCCATGTTCAAACTTGGCATTTGCTTCTGCGACAGATTTTTTAAAATCTCTATAGGCTTTGCTTAGAGGGATGGGCTTCCCGCTTTCGAAACGGTGCCCAAAGCTAATTCGGTTCTCTGAAAAATCTTTTCTGAATGAGGTTCGGTTTCTATTTATTAAGTCATATATATAAAATTCGGCAACGGGATCTAATTTTAATGTTCTCCTAAGATGCAAACCATGTTTTGCCGCATGGCATCTAGCTTGAGGAAGAAAGTGATGCGACTCTTCGTTATCATTCAATATGCTTTCATATATGTACTTGCTCAGTTCAGCTGCCGAATTTTCAATAACAATTCGATTTGTGTCCAAAGGGAACAACCCTTTAGAAAAGTCGTCATTGAAATACTCTACCGTTTTATCAACTGATGCCATTATTTACCTTAATACGTTTAACGGTGATTAGATGGAAGGCGGCACTAATCCGTTAGCAGAGCATTCCATATAACTCCGTAACATATTCACTGCCGTTAAGTAAAAATAATCATTAAATCATGATGTTATCAGCTTTCTTCTCGTGCTGGGAGCGTTCGATCGACCCCCTCTTTTTATGCCACTGTTACTACTGTATGAAAAAAAATCTCGTATGTTGGGCTAAAAATCTTAGGTTGGAGCTGAACGAAGTGAAGCCCAACGTTTACCGCGAAACGTATCTGCAAATTTGTTTTACCGATCGACCCAACCCATGTTTATTCCGCTCTGGTTGGCGTAATAATGCGCATCTGTTGGGCTTCGCTACGCTCTGCGCCAACCTACAAAAACCACGCTACCGCCCCTGAATTTCAGCCTCCAGTCTGCTGCTTGTTACCTGCGTTTTGGCACTGGTTTGGTTCATGGCTGACTCCTGCAAGAGGTTGCCAAGCGGCTATGTTACCGAACGGGGCTGGGGTGAAAAGCACAAGCGGGTCGTTTTCTGAGCAAGATCAATAAATTAATCATTAATGGGTTTAAATGTGGTCGCTCAACCGCTTGGGCCCATCAGCGCAGAGGGAAATCGGACAGTGAAACGGCAGTGTCGCCTTTTGCTGGCGGGCATTAAAAAACCCTATAGACCCAAAGGCCCATAGGGTTTTCTGCGGTGATTGTTTGTGTCGTGGTTATCTGGCCTGGCGAACCGGCACGGCGCGGGTGGTGGCCACTTCGTAGCGGCTCTGGGGCGCTGGAGCCCCTTTCTGGAACTGGCGTACCAGCCGGTCGAGATCGCTCAACTGGTTGACCAGCTGGGTGATGCCGTGCACGGCATGCTGGTTGCCAACGCTGGAGTCATCGGCCAAGGTCTTGATGCTGAGCACGTTGCGGTTGATCTCGGCGGTGACGTGGAACTGCTCCTGCACCGCCTGGGCAATCTGGCCGCTGCCGGAGGCCACCTGCTGCAGCATATCGTTGATCTGCTGGAGTATGGTGCCGGTCGCCGAGGCTTTTTGCTGGCAGCTTTCGGAGAGTTGGCAGCCCTTCTCCATCGCCTGCTCAGCCTCGCCAGAGCTGTTTTGCAGCTCGGTGATCATCTTCTGGATCTCGCTGGTCGAGGATTGGGTCTTGATGGCGAGGGTGCGGATCTCGTCGGCGACCACCGAGAAACCCCGACCCGCTTCGCCAGCCCGGGCCGCTTCGATGGCGGCGTTGAGGGCCAGCAGGTTAGTCTGGTTGGCGATGTTGTTGATCACATCGAGGATGCCGTCGATATCGCGGCAGTGGCCGACCAGCGCACTGATCACGCTCTTGGAGGTGGTCAGCTCGCTGTTCATACCCGCCACGGCAGCCACGGTTTCGGCCACGCTGTGGTTGCCGCTCTTGAACAGGTCGGCGGTCTCGTCCAGCAGGCTGGAGGATTCGCTGGAGCTCTGTGAAACCTCGCGAATGGATTCCGACATCTCGGTCACGGCAGTGGCTACCTGATTGGTTTCGGCCTGCTGCTGTTGCAGGTTGTCGGTGATGGATTCGGCGTTGCGCAGATCCCCCTCGGCGGCCTGCAGGATCTTGCTGCAAGTCTGCTGGGTACGGGCCAGCACGGCGTTGAACTCGGCCTGATTCATCACCATCGAGAGTTCGATGGCGGCGATGTTGTCCACCTTGTTGGTGTAGAGCAGCTGCATCAGCGGGTTGTCAAAGCGGCTGCGGGCCATCTTGTTGAGCTTGCCGAGGCGACGGGAGAGGACATTCAGGGTGATGGCCGCTATCGCCAGCGGCAGGGCGACCAGCGCCAGTTGCCAGTTCATGTCGTGGTTGTAGCCCAGCGCAAACATGGCGAGCAGGCTCAGCAGCAGGCAGAGGTTGATGGTCAGGGTATGGGAGAAGGTGGGCAGCTTGAGCGCCAGTGGCAGCTTGTTGTTGCGAAGGTCGGCATAGACCTTCTCGGCCCGCTGTTTGATCTCCTCGCTCGGGGCGGTGCGCACCGACTGATACTCCACCACCCGGCCGCTGGCATCCTTGATGGGGGTGACAAAGGCGCTGACCCAGTAGTGATCGCCACTCTTGCAGCGGTTCTTCACCGGCCCCATCCAGCTCTTGCCTTCGCGGATATGGTTCCACAGATCGGCAAAGGTCTGTTTCGGCATGTCAGGATGACGTACCAGATTGTGGTGTTCCCCCACCAGCTCGTCGAGCTGGAAGCCTGCTATCTCGCAGAACTCATCGTTGGCGTAGGTGATGCGGCTCTCCAGATCCGTGGTGGAGATCAGGCTCTGGTGGTCTGGATAGAGACGTTCTCTTTGGGTAACCGGTTGATTGATTCTCATGGCCTTACTCCCGAGCTGTGATGGTTAGATTTTGATCTACATCAAGACATCTGCAAGGGGTGGGCCAGCTGGCAAAAGCTAATGATTGATATGTTATTAGTGCCGTTTTGGCAGGAAAAGAACGTTGCTGTTTGCAATATGCAACGGAGCAGACGGGTGTGCCTCTGCGGCATCTGCAATTTGCAACCTATTCTGGTCAAGCCCATAAGCTTGGAGCCAGCAGCTGGATGCGAAGGAACCACGAACCGACGGGGCATCCGCTGCCCCGCCAGAGATCAGGGGAGAGGGTCGGGAGCGGGTGAAGAGGGGGCGCTGACGAGCTGCATCACTTCAATCTGGATCCCCTGCACCAGCACGGTTTTCAGATCCTGCAGGTACTCCTCCAGCGGCGACTCTTGCAGCAGTTGGGCGAGCTCGTTGCCCACCGGGGTGAGGCGGTAGTAGAGCAGGGTGATGTTGTTCTGCTTGCACTGCAGCCGCCAGCGCTGGTTGCCGAACTCCAGCTCGACCCCATCGGCGGGCAGCGGGCCGGATTCCAGCTCCGCGCGATGCAGCAGCCCCAGCTCAAACAGTTGCAGCAGGGCGTTGTAGGGCAGTCGGTATTTGCCAAGGCCGAGGCGCGTCGCCTTGGCGCGGCTCAGCAAGCTGGCCCCCTTGTGCAGCCCCAGCAGCAGTCGCTGCTCGTCGCTGCCGGTGTAGTGGCAGGTCAGCGAGCAGATGCGCTGGAACAGCTGGGCCTCGCGCTGGGTCATCTCTTTGAGGGTGGCGAGCGCCCGAATGGAGAAGCGGCCCGGCGTGGCGACTTCCAGCGCGAAGATCCGCCCCCACAGCTGCTGCATCGGCACCATGCTGATATCTTCCGCCAGTTGCAGGAAGCGGGTCAGCCAGTCGCTGTCCATCTCGCCGCCAGCCGCGGTCTCTTCGCAGTGGCGGGAGGCCATCACCATGATGGCTTCCAGATTGCGCTGGCGAGCAGCCTGATCTGCCAGATGGCGAAAGGTGGCGCGCTGTTCGAAGGTGCTGTCGGTATTGCGGGTGAGCATGCCGTCGATGCCGCGACTGCGGGCCAGGCGCAGGGTCTGCTCCTGGCTGCTCAGGATCGAACTCTCTTTTTTCGGGGGGGGGAGGTCTGCCATGCTGACTCCATTCGCACAGGTTCTGGAGCTGAATGTTACTCCAACCGGGATGCCAAGATAACAAAGCGGCCTCCGTGGAGGCCGCTTTTTTTGCAACGAGAGGATTACTCCTCGTAGACGCTCACCTCGACCGCTTCCATCGAATAGGAGGCGGTGGCCATCTCGTGGCTGGAGCTGATCGTGCGCATCTTGCCCTTCACCCAGATGGCATCCCACAGATCATCCACCGGCGCACCCTTGGGGTAGCTCACATAGATCACCTGATTGGTGGGGGGCGGCGGCACATGGATGCAGGCGCCGAAGTAGGGCACCAGCAGGAAGGCGGTGATCTTCTTGGCATCCCCTTCCAGCGGCACCACGAAGCCCGGAATGCGCACATCCTGGTTGTCCAGCTTCTTGTTTACCCCGCCCACCGGTTGCGGCACGGAGGCGAGATCCCCATCATGGTTCACCTGCGGAGGTGGCAGGAGTTTCTCCCCTTCCGGGATGAGCACATCCCAGTCGATGGTCTTGTAATCGGCGGCCAGGGCGGGCAGCACCAGCAGGCTGGCGAGCAGCGCCACAATTTTCCACTTCATCATCTGTCCTTCTGTTTCTATTTTGGGGCGTCTCGCTAGACGCGAATGCTCATACCATCGCTCAGGCTGTAGCGGTAAGCGCGGGCAGCAGGAAGCAGGCCAATCACCATGCCCGCCAGCCACACTACCCCCAGCAACTGCCACTCATAGGTGCTCGGCAGCCCCAGACTCAGTTGCAGGCCATAGTGGCTGAGCAGCCAGGGCGAGGCAAGCCCCTGCCCTAGATAGAGCACGGCGGCCCCGAGAGCGATGCCGACCGTGGTCAGCGCCATGGCCTCCAGCGCCAGCAGCAGGAACAGGTGGGCAGGGCCCGCGCCGAGGGATCGCAAAATGGCGAGCTCCCGACGCCGCTCGTTAAGCCCCGCCAGCAAGGTAGTCAGCATGCCGATAAGGCCCGCCACCACCACGAAACCGGCGATGACCGACAGCGCGGTTTCCGCCACGCTCATCAGGCTCCACAGCTCCTGCAGGGCGGCCCCCGGCAGGATCGCCATCAATGGCTCTTTGGGATAGGTGTTGACGCTGCGTTGCAGCTGGAACGCCAGGATCCGGTTACTCAAGCCCACCATAAAGGCGGTGATGGTTTTCGGGGTGAGATCCTGAGCCAGCGCCTGCTCCGGTGTCACGTTCTTGCTGTGGCGGCCGGTGTCCCAGCCCAGATGGATCGCCTCGATCCCCGCCAGCGGCACATGGATGGTGCGATCGATTGGGGTACCGGTCGGCGCCAGAATACCCACCACCTTGAATGGCAGGTTGTCGTGCTGGCTGAACGAGGTGTTGCCAGCGCCGTGGGCGATGACGATGGATTGGTCGAGGTGATAGCCGAGCTTATCGGCCACCTGGGCGCCGAGCACAGCTTCAAACGGCGTGTCGAATGGCCTCCCTTCCTGCAATTGCAGCGACTGTTGCTGACCGTACTTCAGGTGGGTGAAGTAGTCGCCATTGGTGCCGAGCACCCGAAATCCCTTGTGGGAGTCACCAAGGGAAAGCGGGATGGTCCAGGCGACGCCCGGTTTCTGTTTGATGGCTTGATAAGAGTCCCACCCCACGTTGTTGGTGGGGTTGCCGATGCGAAACACCGAGTAGAGCAGCAGATTCACCTGACCGGAGCGGGCGCCGACGATGAGATCGGTCCCCGAGACGGTGTTGGAGAAGCTTTCACGGGCCTGGGTGCGTACCCGCTCCACCCCGAGCAGCAGGGTGACGCTGATGGCGACGGCCAGCAGGGTGAGCCCGGCGGTAAGGCGGCGGGCCCAGAGACTTTGCAGGGCTAGCTTTAGCATGATGCCCTCCGGTTAAGTTGTTGCAGGTTTTCTACCCGCGGGAACAGGGGTTCGAGATAAGGGTCGTGGCTGACGAAGATCAGGGTCGAGCCCTGCTTGTCGCACTCCTCGAACAACAGCTTGATAAAGGCGGCCCGGTTGTCGGTGTCGAGTGCCGAGGTGGGCTCGTCGGCGATCACCAGCGGTGGCGAGCCGATCAGCGCCCGTGCGGCAGCAACCCGCTGCTGCTGGCCAATGCTGAGGGCATGGACGGGGCGATGCAGCGCGTCATCCGGCAGTTGCAGCTCCGCCAGCAGACGGCGCGCCTCCTGCTCCGGACTCCCTTGCAGGCGGGCCCGTTTGGCGGGCGAAAAGGTGAGGGCAGCGGTCACGTTGTCCTGCACCGAGAGAAAGGGCAGCAGATTGAACTGCTGGAAGATATAACCCAGATTGGCCGCCCTGAAGTGGTCACGGGCACGGCCAGAGAACTGGGCCAACGGTTGGCCCAGCACCTCCAGGGTGCCGTGGTTGGCGGTCTGGATCCCGGCCAGCAACCCGAGCAGGGTCGACTTGCCAGAGCCCGATGGGCCCTTGATAAAGACCCGCTCACCCTCGCGGATGGTGAGGGCGGGCAGATCGAGTACAGCGTCGCCACCTGGCCAGGCAAAGGCCAGATCGCGGATCTCAACCACGGCTTTTTTCATGGCGTTACCAGCTCAGCTTGTTGGCGGACGGGGTCAGTTCGGCAGCGGTCTGGCCGGTGGGCAGGATCCCCTGCACGCTCAGCTTCTCAAGGCTCGGATAGACGCTGAACAGGGTCGCCTCAAGGCCGGTCAGTTTGACTGGCGTGGCGCAGGTGTAGGTATACATGGCGCCCATGTCCGCGTGACCCGCTTCGTCATGATCATGGTGGTGTTCATGCTCGTCGCTGGCAGCCTTGTCATGGTCATGGTCGTGATCATGCTCTTCTTTGGCGGCTTGCAGCTCCTGCTGGGTCAGTTTGCAGCCAGCGGCCGGGTCGAAGCGGAACAGGGCATCAGGCTGCTGGAGGCGGGCGACCGCCTTGGCATATTGCACCTTCTCTTCATCGCTCTTGGCAGCGTGCTCGAAGCCCACCAGATCGGCGGCGGGGGCCTGCAGTTCGATCATCAACTGGTCGCCATCGACCACCAGATTGAGGTGGCCGTGGCCATGCTCGTGGGCACCGTGGCTGTGGCTCTCGTGTTCGTCGTGATTTGCGTGTGCGCCAAAGGCCGCAGCGGCCAGCAACAGAGTAACTGCTTTCATCTTTAATCCTTTTTCAAAACAAATAGCGAAATTAAACAAAGGGATAGAGAAAAGCAGAGGCGGGCGGCGCACGGATGGCATAGCTGTGAAGCGTGGCGGTATCCGCCGATCGTTGCATGGTTGCAACTACGGGCAGAACAGAGGTCGAACCGGAGAAACAATAGGGGGTAGCGGTGATGATCTGCTTGCCATCCAGATGGAGGGCGCAGACCAGGCAGTGATGGTCGTCGTGGCCGGGTAGGGCAGATTCAAACTGGTGCCGGGCAAGGGCAGGCTGCAGCCATAACCAGCCCAGCAGCAAGATCCAGATTTTCAGCTTGATACGACCCATAGACCCTTATGGAAAGGGCGCCATCAGCGCCCTTTCTCTCTGACTTAGAGATGGGACTTGATGAGCCCCATCACGGTAGCAATGTTGTTGGCATCGAGCTGGCCATCTTTGGCAAACAGCACTTTGCCCTCTTTATCCAGCAGAATGATCGCCGAGCTTTCCGGCGTCAGATCCCAGGCGTTGCGCGCCATGCCCTTGGCATCCAGCACCATGGCGGACCAGGGGAACTCTTTTTTGCTGTCCTCGGCACTGCTCTTCACGAAGCCGGAGGTGCCCCAGATGGCGTCATTGCTGTTGATGACGGTAACGGTCTGGTACTTGTCTTGCGGCAGCTTGGCGGCCTTTATCGCCTCGATCATCGGGGCGTTCAGCTCCTTGGCACTGGAGCGACCGGCAATATGCTGGATCAGGAACACCTTGCCGGTGAGCGAGGTGCTCTGCCACGGCTGGTAGCCGATATCCTTGCCATTCAGTACCAGCTCACCCTTGTCACTGATATTGACCAGCGGCACCGGGTTGCCATCCTTGAAGTTGTGAGCAAAGACCAGAGATGGCAGCAGCGCCAAAGTAAGTACGAGATGTTTCATCCTGATGACACTCCATTTGTTATGTTATAACGAGTTTCGGATTGAGGGAATGGGCGAGCTTCATCCTAAACTGATCGGATCTGTTTAAAAAGTGTTAAATAAGATCGCAATTCAGAAGCGTCGGCGCCCCGCCAGCCAGGTGGTTGGCTGGCAAGGGCGGCTAGGATGGCATGACATCGATAAAAATCAATGAATTGGCTGCTGGTCTGAGCTGTCTGCGTCAGTAGAGCGACTCGCTGATGAGGGGGATCTTGGCCATGGTCATCTGCTGGGCCAGCAGGGACGACCCGGTCAGCAGCACATGGCGCTGATTGTTGATCACCACCACATCACCGGGTACGCCACTGTCTGCCGTAATGGCCAGCCAGGCAGGGGAGACGCTGCCGATGCTGATATCCGGGTAGATGATGCTGAGCACATATTGCGGGGCCAGCTCCGCCAGCAGACTGGCCATCAGCAGCGCCTTCTCATCGCTGTCGGCCTTGTTATCCTGCAACGCCTGCAGTGGCGGTGCGAAGTGATCCAGCTGCTCCGGCTGGGTGGGAATGGCGTTCAGCCACTCCTGCAGCAGGCTGACGCTGGTGGCGAGATCCTTGGCGGCAAACTGCTGCGCCAGCGGCTTGAGATGCCCCTTGAAGTGGTAGAAGAGCTGGGAGTAATCGGGTCGCACGCAAGGCAGTTTGCGATTGGCAGGATGGACGCAGGGTATCACCCTCATCTGGTAGAAGGCATCCTCCTGATACTGTTGGTAGGCTTGCCAGAACAGCAGCGACTCCATGCTGTCGTCCCGCAGGGTGAAGGCCTGCTCCAGATTGCGAAACTTGGTAGCGGTCTCGGGGCTGCTCTGGTTGATCAGGTTGATGCTGTTGTAGAGCCGCGGGCTGATGTAGGCGTAAAGGGTCTCCAGCGGATTGGTGAGGGAAGCTTTCAGCAGGCTCATCTCGTGGCGACTGGCGGCCATCACCTGATCGTCGGTGGTCAGCTGGAAGTGCTTGCGCTGGCCATCGGTGGATTGCCACTGCCAGCTCATGTTGATTTCGCTGGCATTGCTTGTAGAACCAAGAGTGGTGCTGAGAGTGAGGCTGAGCAACAGCGCGGGGGTCAGCTTCATGGTGGTGCTTCCTGCAGTGGACGATAATTAACAACTAGGTGAGCCGGCACCACTTTGGTGATGTTTCGTTTTGTGATCTGGATAACAGATTGATGTGACTTTTAATTTAATTGTGAAATTAAGTCACTCTGGAGGGGTTATGAAGCCTTGGATCATAGTGCTGTTTGGGCTGCTCAGCCTGCCAGCCATGGCGGGTCAGGTGATCGTCAACAAGGGGATGTCCGTTGCTGATACCTTTGCCCTGCGCGATCAGTTGGCGCGCGAACACGAATGGCAGGAGTGGCTGCGCTACCAGCAGGCTATCAAGTGGCTGGAGGTATTGCCGGTCAACTGCGAGCTGATGAGCCAGCCGGGCGGCGGCTATCGCTGTGGCGGTGATTACTATCGTCCCTACCAGAAAGATGGTCGTGAAATATACATTCAGGGCAATCCTAGCGGAGATGCGGCCGGTCAGCTGCCGCAAATACCGACAAAAAAGGCGCCATAAGGCGCCTTTTTTACAAGCGAAGTGACGCTTACTTGGCAGCGTAACGCTCGGCAGAGGTCTTGATCTCGGCTTCTGCAGCGGCCTTGTCGCCCCAACCTTCCACCTTGACCCATTTGCCCGCTTCCAGCTCTTTGTAGCGCTCGAAGAAGTGCTGGATCTGGGCTTTCAGCAGTTCCGGCAGATCGTTCACATCCTGGATGTGGTCGTACTGCTTGGTCAGCTTGGAGTGCGGCACGGCAACGATCTTGGCATCTTCGCCAGATTCGTCGGTCATCTTCAGCACGCCAACCGGGCGGCAGCGAATGACGGAGCCGGCCAGCAGCGGGTAGGGGGTCGGAACCAGTACGTCGACGGGGTCACCATCCAGAGAGAGGGTCGCGTTCACGTAGCCGTAGTTGCACGGATAGAACATCGGGGTAGACATGAAGCGATCAACGAAAATAGCACCGCTGTCCTTGTCGACTTCGTATTTGATCGGGTCGGCATTCTGCGGGATTTCGATGATGACATAGATATCGTCGGGCAGGCTCTTGCCAGCCGGTACCAGGTTCAGGCTCATGATAATTCCTTCGTTGTTAGTATCAGGTTTGCAGGCCGATATTATAGCGATGTGATGTTAAATGACCATATTTCAGCGGTTATCGTTAACAAAGAAGGGGGATGTTTCCGCTTTGCGGCACTTTGATGTGTGCGGGATGCAACAAAACGGCTGTTTTGATGCTCTGCCGGTGAGCAAGGTCACCGGCAGAGCATGTGGAGTTGCGAGTAAAGAGGGTCAGAGCGAGTAGGGGAGTCTCGACTCGTTGACCAGTCGCGACAGGGCTGTCACTACATGAGGGTCAAACTGGGTACCGGAGCGGGACTGGATATACTCCATGGTCTGCGTCAGCGTCCAGGGCTCCTTGTAGGGGCGCTTGCTGAGCAGGGCATCGAACACATCGACTACCGCCACAATCCGCGCCGACAGCGGGATCTGCTGGCCAGCCAGCTGCTGCGGGTAGCCCTTGCCATCGAAGTGCTCATGGTGGCCCCGGGCGATCTCTGCCCCCAGCGAGAGGTAGCTGGTTCCCTCCACCATTTCGCCCGCCTTGTGCAGGATATTGGCGCCGATACCGGCGTGCTGCTCCATGATGGCCCGCTCTTCCGGGTCGAAACGGCCGGGCTTGTGCAGGATATGGTCCGGGGTGCCCACCTTGCCCACATCGTGCAGGATGGAAGCCATACCGATCATTTCGACAAACTCCGGAGTCAGTTGCTCCGGGTAGACCGCCATCTGCTTCAATTCGGCCACGATGGCATCCGAGAGCTTCTGCACCCGCAAGACATGCTCGCCGGTATCGGAATCACGAAACTCCGCCAGCGCCGCCAGCGCCACCACGGTGGCCTCCTGGGCACGAAGCAGCTGGTTGTAGAGATAGAGATTGTCGTAGGCCGCCGAGATGCGCTGGCAGAAGACATCCAGCAGGTCGCACTCGAGAGGATCCAGAGGCTGGGTCGGGGTGAAGCTCAACACGAACTCGCGGCCATTCTGGGCTGCAATATAGAGAGAGTCCTGCGGGTGTTCAAAGCGGTTGCAGCGCTCGTTTAACGCCTTCATGACCGACTCTTTCAGGGCAGAAAATTCATCAAGGCTCTTCTCCTCCAGCAGCGCCTCGTAGTCTCCGGTTGCCGCCAGGATCTCAAGCCCATGTTCGCCTGGACGGCGTTCGGCACAGATGGCCCCTTCGGTGCCCACATCGAGAATGGCGCTGATCTGTTTGAGCACGCCGGAAGCAAACTCCTTGAGTGAATGGAGATGGTAGAGATCGCCCGCGCCCTCCAGAATTTTGCCGAGTCCCTGTCGGCTCTTGTCGATGGCGCTGAGGGTTTCGTAGGAGCGAAGGGAGGCGATGACGGTGGTGAAGAGTTTTTGTACCGTCAACTCGGTCTTGGTCTTGTAGTCGTTGATGTCGTAATCGAGGATCACCCTTTGTTCCGGTGCCTGACCGGGTTGGCCGGTACGCAGCACGATCCGCACCAGCGAGTTGCGCATCTCGTTGCGGATCCGGTGCACCAGCCGCAAACCGGCATCTTCGGTCTCCATCACCACATCCAGCAGGATCAGGGCAATCCTGGGATTGGCCTCCAGCATGGTGGCGGCTTCTGCACCACTATAGGCGTTGAGCAGCTCGAGCGGGCGAGATTTGTATTGAATATTGGAGAGGGCAAGCCGGGTGGCGTGATGAATATCCGGCTCATCATCCACGATCAGCACTTGCCAGGGATTGAGTGCCTTGGGGACCACGACCTCTTCATCATCGAGTTCGATGATGTCGTCATCCAGCCAGATATCGTCCTTGTCTTGGGCACTGCTCATATCGGTTACGCCTCCGGCGCTCAATGAGTATGTGAAGAGTATGCACGATCACCTCTGTCAGGATCATCAGGATAAGCAGATATCGTGAGCTGGCACCGCCTCTTTCATCTTTACTCGAAAGGCTCAAGATAACTCTGGATCGATTTTTTCAACCAGGCCAATACTTTGCCGTGATAGGCATTTTCTGCCAGATAGACGCCATAGTCTCGCCACTGCAGGCTGAACTTGTGCTTCAGGGTCAGCAGGGTGCCTTGTCGCAGCTGGCTCTGGATCAGTGGCGAGGGGAGCACCGCCCAGCCCAGTCCGTCCAGCACCGCATTGCGCATCAACTCGAAGCTGGAGAGACCTATATGCTGGCCTCCCACAGGTAGCAGGCTTTTTACCGAAAATTCATCTACATACGAGAGGGTGACCTGGGTGTGATCGGTCAGATCCTGCTGTTTGACCCGCTTCAGTCCGGCTAGCGGATGGCTGGGGGCCACCACCATCAGGGTGCGGATCGGGTTGAGCACGTCGATATTGAGGCCGCTGCGCTCCTGATCTTCTGTGATAAGGCCAAAAGCGGCATCGACGAACCCCTCTTCCACCAGCGCTGGCAGTTCAGGCGGAGAGGCGAGCACCAGCGAGATACTGGTGCCGGGAAACTGGCTGTGCAAGGCGGCCAGCATCTCGCGCCACACTTGCTCGGGGATGGCGTCATCGCGGGCAACCCGCAGCGCCACTTCGGCCCCCGAGGCGTAATGTTTGCACTTCTGCTGCAAGCTGTTGGCTGCCTGCAGCAGGCGAGTGCAATCATCCAGCACCAGCTCGCCGATCTCGGTCAGGCGACTCTGATTGGCACCTCGTTCAAAAAGTTCGACGCCAAGCTCAACTTCCAGCGCCGCGATGGAGGTGCTGACGGCGCTGCGGCTTTTGCCGAGGCGACGGGCAGTGTTGGCAATAGAGCCACTATTGGCGGACTCTACAAAGAGTTCTATCTGATATAGCTTCATGTTTTACAGGCTATGGCGGAGTTTTTCACCATCACCTTAGCGTGTCGAACCAAGGCAAGGCAAACCTGTGGCGTCGGAATAATCGACGCTGAGCGATTGTCGCGAGTTGCTTCTCCCCGTTTACCATCTCTCCCGTCGAAGCAACAAAGGCATCTTATATGTTATTAAGTCGTATGTTTCTGGCCCGGCTGTTTTTGACCGGCGCCATCGTGACCGAGGTCGCCGGTACCTCCAGCATGGCCATGATCCCCGAGCAGGGAGCTGGCTGGATGAACTACATCCCGATGTGGCTGTTGATCGGTTTCTCGTACTGGTTGCTGGCGAAAGCCGCCAAAACAATCTCCATTGGTATTGCGTTTGCGCTTTGGGAGGGGCTCGGGATCACCTTGATCACCATAGTGTCGGTCATGTTCCTTGGTTACGATGTGACCGTTCAGGAGCTGATTGGCCTGGCTCTCGCGATAGTGGGGATTGTTATGGTGACCATGGGGGAGACCCATGATGAGCCCGCAGACAAGTCAGTAGAAGCGGAGGCCACAGCATGAGTCCGTTTGTGATTGTACTGGGTGCCGCACTGATCGATATCGGCGCCAACATGGCCATCAACCGCTCCAAGGGTTTTCGTTACAAGGGGTGGGGATTCCTCGGGATCATGCTGGTACTCGGCGCCTTTACCCTGCTCTCGGAAGCGGTAAGTGGCGGCCAGATTGACCTGGCTGTTGCCTACGCCACCTGGGGGGCTATCGGCATCGTCGGTACGGCGCTTGGCGGTTTGCTCTTCTTCGGTGAGCGGCTCAAGCCCATCGGCTGGGCTGGCATGATGGTGATGGCGCTGGCTGTCGTTATGCTGACTACCGCCTGATAACCGGAAGCAATAAGAAAAGCCGCCCGGTTTCGCCGGGCGGCTTTTTGTTTGGCCGACTGTTTGACCGACTCAGGCTCAGCACGGCGCTTCGTAGAGTTCCAGCGGCAGGCCGTCGGGGTCGGCGAAGAAGGTAAAGCGCTTGCCGGTCAGCTCGTCTACCCGGACCGGCTCTACCTCGACCCGATGGGCCAGCAGATGGGCGATAACCCGGTCAAGATCGCTGACCCGAAAGGCGAGATGGCGCAGGCCGCACGCCTCGGGGCGGGAGGGGCGCTCGGGAGGCGCGGGGAAGCTGAACAGCTCCAGCTGGCTGCCGTCCGGCAGGGCCAGATCCAGTTTCCACGACTGGCGTGCTTCGCGCAGGGTCTCGGCGATAATGGGTAGCCCCAGCACCTCGTGGTAGAAGTGGCGCGAGCGAGCGTAATCGCTGGCGATGATGGCAACGTGGTGGATGGCCTCAAACAGCGGCTGGTGCATGGTGACTCCTTGTAAGCGGGATGGCGAGACGGGCAGCCCGGGCTACCCGTCTCCCTCGGTCAGTTGAAGAATCCACCGAACCAGTCGTCCAGTGCGCTGCGTGGCGTACCCGGGCTGCTGCAGCTGGTCGGTGAGCCCATGGTCGATACCTTGGCCGGCACCTGCAGGCTGCCCGGGCAGTCGCTGGTGACGCGGGTGCCGCTGGCGCGGGAGAAGTTAGCCCAGGTGACCCCTTCCGGCATCTTCAATCCCAGACTGTTGACGCCGCGCTGGCTCATGTAGCCGCTAAAGAGCTGCAGGGCTCCGCTGGCACCGGTCAAACCTGCCGGGGTGTTGTCGTCGCGACCGACCCAGATACTGACCAGTTCGTTGTTGTCCATCCCGGCAAACCAGGAGTCGCGCAGCTCGTTGGTGGTGCCTGTCTTGGCTGCCATGGTGGCGCCGGGGAACTTGGCACTGAGGGCGCGGGCCGTGCCCTGACTCACTGTCTTGGTCATGGCGAACAGGGTCAGCCAGCTCGCTTGCTGGTCGGTGACCCGCTTGGCGGTCTGATCATGCTGATAGAGCAGGCTGCCATCTCCGTTCACCACGGCGCGAATGGCCGACAGCGGCTGGGTCAGCCCCTGATTGGCGATGGGCAGATACATCTGGTTCACCTCCAGCGGGGAGAGGGCCACCGCCCCCAGCACCAGCGACGGGTAGGGCTTGATTTCCTGCTGGACTCCCAGCTTGTGCAGGGTATCGACCACTTTTTCCAGCCCGACTTGCAGACCGAGATTGACGGTCGGCACGTTGAGGGAGCTGGCCAGCGCATCCATCAGCGGCACGCTCTGGCGGAACTTGCGATCGTAGTTTTGCGGCGTCCAGACCTGACCATCCTGACCGCGAATGCGGATCGGCTGATCTTTGAGCGGGGTCGCGAGCGTCAGACCGTTGGAGAGACCGGTGAGGTAGACCGCCGGTTTCACCAGCGAGCCGATCTGGCGGCGGGCATCCAGCGCCCGGTTGAACCCTGCGTAGCGGGGATCGCGGCCACCCACCAGCGCGACGACTTCGCCCTTATGCCAGTCGGAGACCACCATGGCCGCCTCCAGCTTCTTCTTGCCGCGCAGCTTTTCGATATCGGCGAGGCCCGATTCGACCGCCCGCTCGGCCGCGTGCTGGGCGATGGGGTCGAGACTGGTGAAGATCTTGAGGCCGGACTGCTTGAGCAGATCGGCGCCGAAGCGGCTCTGGATCTCTCGCTTGAGCAGTCCCATAAAGGCCGGGGTGCGGCCATAACTCATCTGGCCACGGGCGATGATGCCGAGGGGTTGGCGGCTGGCCAGTTCATACTCGGCCTGGGTCAGGCTGCCGTGATCCATCAGCAGCTTCAGCACCAGATCACGGCGGGTCTTGGCCCGATCCGGGAAGCGCCATGGGTCGTAATAGGAGGGGCCTTTCACCAGACCGACCAGCAGGGCGACCTGATCGATATCCAGCTCGTTGACCGGAATGCCGAAGTAGAAGTAGGAGGCGAGGCCGAAACCATAGACCCCTTGCGAGAAGTTTTGCCCCAGATAGACCTCGTTGAGGTAGGACTCCAGGATCTCGTCCTTGCTATAGCGATAGTCGATCAGCACCGCCATATAGGCTTCCTGCAGCTTTCGCCACAGGCTGCGTTCACGGGTCAGGAAGAAGTTTTTGGCCAGCTGCTGGGTCAGGGTACTGCCCCCCTGCACGGTGCGACCCGCGATCAGGTTGGCGAACATGGCGCGCATGATGGCCACTGGCGAGACGCCGCCATGCTGGTAGAAGTCGCGATCTTCGGTGGTGAGCAGGGTCACCAGCAGGCTGTCGGGCACTTCGGCGATACGCACCAGCAGGCGATCTTCCCGATCTTCGGTATTGAGGCGATCGAGCAGCACCGGATCCATCTGGGCGTAACCGAGCTGGCGCTGGTTCTCCAGCGACTGGATCCCCTCAAGGCGCGGGCCGTTGAAGGTGAGGCGCAGGCCGCGGGCTCCATCGGCGCCATCATAGAACTCGAACGGGCGGCGAATCAGCTCGATGCGGTTGCCGTTGATGGTGTATTCACCCGGCGTGTGAGGCTGGCGCACCTGCTTGTAGCTCAGCATGTTGAGCTCGCGCAGCATCTGGTCTCGCGACAGGCGCTGGCTGGGGTAGAGCTCCAGCGGGCGGCTGTAGACCATCACCGGCAACTGCCACTTCTCGCCATCGAAGCGCTCGCGCACCTTGGTATCGAGGTAGATGCCAAACACCACCATAAAGGCCGCCACCACCAGAGATAGCTTGAAGCCAAGCCAGAACAGCTTGCGCCAGATGGTGCGTTTGGGCGCTGCCTTCTTGGGGGCTCGCTTGCGTCGTTGGGTTGCCATAAATCCTCTTTGCTTTCTTTTCTACTTGTTATGTCGCATTCGCGAACGTCCGATCGGGCCTGGCCAATCGAACCTAGATACCCATCTTCTTCTTGGTGACCCTGGTCGGCATCGCCTCCAGCGGATTATCCGGCCAGTAGTGGCGGGGATAGCGTCCCTTCATCTCTTTTTTCACCTGTTCGTAGGATCCAGCCCAGAAAGCAGCCAGATCGGCAGTGATCTGCAGCGGTCGCTGGGCAGGGGAGAGCAGCTCCACTACCAGCGGCACCCGGCCATCGGCCACGCAGGGGGTCGAGCCTTGCCCGAACATCTCCTGAATCCGCACCGGGATCACCGGTGCCTGCCCTGGCTGATAGCGGATCCGCACCCGGCTGCCGGTGGGCGCTGCAAAGTAACTCGGCAGCGCCTCGTCCAGCCGTTTGGGCAACGGCCAGGGCAGGGATTGGCGCAGGATGTCGCTCATATTGAGCCTCTTCAGCTGCTCCAGCCGGGTCATACCGCTCACCGCTGGCAGCAGCCACTGTTCTAGGTCGGCCAGCAGGCTGTCGTCATCCATGGCTGGCCACTCCTCATCGGGCAGCCACTCACGGGCGCAGCGCAGACGGGCCAGCAGCCCTTCGCTGCTCTCGTCCCACGGCAGCACGTGCAGCCCCTTGCGGCGGATGCCCTGCAGCAGGCAGCGCCCTTTCTGCTCGTCAGAGAGTTCGGTCAGCGGTCGCTGGCTCAGCACCAGCTCGCCGATCACCTGCTGGCGCTCGGCGCGCACCCGCTCTTCCCGCTCATCCCAGTCGAACCACTGCCGTTCGCTCACCAGCTCCGGCAGCAGGCGTACCAGCTCGTCCAGATCGACCGGTTCGGCGATAAAGATGCGGCTGCCGCGATCGTTCTGCCCCATCTCGATGGCGATCAGCGCCCCTTGTCCCTGACAGGGATGACCTTCTACCAGATCGCAGCTCACCCCACCACTGAGTTGATAGCGACTGCCGCTACGCAGTTTGCCGATGCGATCCGGCCAGGCGAGGGCGCAGAGTAGCCCCAGCCACTGACCCTGCGCACTGGCAGGGCGCACGCCAAGCCGTTCAAACCAGCGAGCCGCCCCCTGACGCAGGGCACTTTGACGGCGGTGGAACAGCACAAAGAGGCGCTCCGATCCTCGCAGATCTTCTTCCTGCAACGCCACCAGATAAGCGGCATCGGCGACAATCCCTGTCAGACCCTCGGACTCCAGCTCGCGGGCGCGCAGCAGCATGCGAGCGAGGCGAGGGTGGGTACCGAAGGCCGCCATGGCGCGGCCAGCGGGAGTGAGTTGTTGCTCACCCTCCGGCTTCATGGCGCCAAGGGCCACCAGCAGCCGCTGGGCGCTGGCCACCGCAGCGGCGGGGGGCATGTCCAGCAGCGGCAGATCTTCCACCTTTGCTCCCCACTGGGCGGCGTCCAGCAGCAGGCCGGTCAGCTCCTGAGTGAGGATATCTGGCGGGCTCTGCTCGGCGAGTCGCTCCTGCACCTCGCTGCTCCAGAGCCGGTAGCAGACGCCGGGGCCGAGACGACCGGCGCGACCGGCCCGCTGGGTGGCGGAGGATTTGGCTATCTGGCGAGTCTCCAGTCGGGTGACACCGCTTTTCAGATCATAGGAGGCCCGTCGTTCCAGCCCGCTATCGATCACCACCGAAATCCCTTCGATGGTGAGGGAGGTCTCCGCCACATTGGTGGTGAGCACCAGCTTACGGCGGCCGGCAGGCGCCGGTTCGATGGCTGCCTGCTGCGCCGCCATGTCGAGGCGGCCGTAGAGGGGGGCGAGGGTCACGTCGTCCGGCAGTTTGTCTGCCAACCATTGCGCCAGTCGCTCGATCTCCCCCTGTCCCGGCAGAAAGACCAGCAGGCTGCCATCTTGCTCGGCCAGCGCTTCGATTACCACGGCGCCGACCTGCGGCTCCAGCCACTGCTGGCGATTGGCGGGGCGGTAGTGGTAGTCGATGGGAAAACCGCGCCCCTCGGAGCGAACTACAGGGGCATCCGGTAACAGACGCTCAAGCGCCATGCCATCCAGGGTTGCGGACATCACCAGTAGCTTGAGGTCATCGCGTAATCCCTGCTGGCTCTCGATGGCGAAGGCCAATGCGGTATCGGCGTGCAGGCTGCGTTCGTGGAACTCATCGAAGATGACCAGCGAGACGCCATTCAGCTCAAGGTCTTGCTGCAACATCCGGGTCAGCACGCCTTCGGTGACGATCTCTAGCCGGGTCGCTGAGCTGGTGCGGCTCTCGCCACGCACTCGCAGGCCGATGCGCTCGCCCACCTTCTCCCCCAGCTGGCGCGCCAGAAAAGTGGCGATATTGCGCGCCGCAAGGCGCCTTGGTTCCAGCATGATGATGCGGCCGGGCAGCCGGTTCTGACGCACCAGCTCCAGCGGCAGCAGGGTCGATTTGCCCGCGCCGGGGGGCGCCTGCAGGATCACACTGGTGTGGCTGTCGAGGGCGGCAAAGAGTTCGGGTAATACCGAAACGATGGGGAGCTGGGACAAAGCGATGAGCACCTTCTGTGGCAACCGGTAAAACGGCGCCTATTCTGCCACAGCCACCCGCACCACCGTGAGTGGATGTGCGGAGATGGTCACTCGGGTGGGAGGGTGGCGAGACATGGCCGGATGGCTGCCATAGAATGGGCCCATCCAATGAGCGTGAAAAAGGCATTATCACCACATGGCCAAACTCTTCTTTGCCCTGCCCGTCAAAGAGCTCGCCCCCGAGCTCATCGCCTGGCGCGATCAGCTGCCCTGGCCCTGGCCCGGTCAGCCGGTGCCGCAAGCCAACCTCCACCTGACCCTGGCTTTTCTGGGTGAGGCGGACGAGTTGACCACCCGCCGCCTGATCGCCGCCGTAGAGCGTCAGCACTGTCCGCCGCTCTCCATCAGGCTGGATGAGACCGGCTGGTTCAGCCGGGCCAAGGCCGCCTGGATTGGCCCGAAAGAGTGGCCCAACGAGCTGAACGTGCTGGCTAGGGCGCTGCGCCGCCACGGCGAGAAGTTGCGTCTTGGCAATGGCGAGCAGGGTTATCGCCCCCATGTCACCCTGTCGCGCAAGGCGGTCGAGGCCCCTGCCACCCTGCCTGCCCCAAATTTTCTGCTGCAGGCTGACGAGTTCTGCCTCTATCAATCCATCTCGACCCCGGACGGGGTGCGCTACGAGCCGCTTGCCTGCTGGCCGCTGCGCGCCCGGGTAAAAGAAGACGCGCGGAGGGCTAACCCGTGATCTTTGATCCCCCCCTGCAATCGGGCCAGCTGGTGGCCCGCTACAAGCGCTTTCTGACCGATGTGCAACTCGATAACGGCGAGGTCATCACTATCCACTGCGCCAATACCGGTGCCATGACCGGTTGTGCCGATCCGGGCACCCGGGTCTGGTACTCCACCTCCGATAACCCCAAGCGCAAGCTGCCCAACAGCTGGGAGATCGCCGAAAGCCCGGCGGGCCACTTTATCTGCGTCAACACGGCACGCGCCAACCTGATTGCCCGGGAGCTGATCGAGCAGGAGGCCATCGCTCCGCTGGCGGGTTACAGCCGGTTGCGCACCGAGGTGAAGTATGGCGAAGAGAACAGTCGCATCGATCTGTTGCTGGAAGATGACGAGAAGGGCAATTGTTACATCGAGGTAAAATCGGTCACCCTGCTCGACGAACGTGAAGATCCGGGTATGGGCTACTTCCCCGATGCGGTCACCGCCCGTGGTGCCAAGCATTTGCGCGAGTTGATGGCGATGAAAGCGGCGGGCCACAGGGCCGTGCTGCTCTTTATGGTGTTGCACTCCGGAATAAGCCGGATGCGCCCTGCAACCCATATAGATCCGCACTATAGTCTGCTAATTGAGCAGGCAATCGCGGCGGGGGTTGAAATTTTATGCTATCGGCCCCATGTTGGGGTGCAAGGCATGGTGGCTCAAGGGTTTATCCCGTTTGAATCTGGTCACCTGTTACCCGAGGGGAGTGCATAAATATTGGAGTGGGTAACATTATTGGTACGGCTCGTTTGCTTACCCGTTACCCTTCTGCTATAGATGTCGCCCTCAATTTATGGATGGCACGGGTAGCGTGCTGAATTAGGAGACAGGGCATGCCAACAGGCGAAAACAGGAAATCTCTGGGCCCCCTGGCCATTGCGGGTGTCGCGCCTTACCAGGAAAAGCCGGGTGAGGAGTACATGAATGACCAACAAAAGGCGCATTTTCGCAAGATCCTGGGTGCCTGGCGCAACCAACTGATGCAGGAAGTTGATCGTACCGTCGACCATATGAAAGACGAGGCTGCCAACTTCCCGGATCCCGTGGATCGTGCCGCGCAAGAAGAAGAGTTCGCTCTTGAACTGCGTACCCGCGACCGTGAACGCAAGCTGATCAAGAAGATCGAGAAGACCTTGCAGCTGCTTGAAGACGATGATTTCGGTTACTGCGAACACTGCGGTATCGAGATCGGTATCCGTCGTCTGGAAGCCCGTCCGACTGCCGACCTCTGTGTCGATTGCAAGACGCTGGCCGAGATCAAGGAAAAACAGATGGCCGGTTGATCCCGACCCTCTGGTATATGAAAAAGGGAGCTCGCGGGCTCCCTTTTTTATTGAGCTTTTGGCGGTCGCGCCCCAGAATGCAGCCTCAATGAATCGCTTACCCGAATAGTCATGCCAGTGAATTTCCCGTCCTCACCCCTTGTGCGCCCCTATGTCGGCCGCTTTGCCCCCTCACCCTCAGGCCCGCTTCATTTCGGTTCGCTGATCGCCGCCCTCGGCAGCTTTCTGCAGGCCAGAGCGCAGCAGGGACGCTGGTTGGTTCGCATCGAAGATATCGATCCGCCGCGGGAAATGGCGGGGGCAGCGCACCTGATCCTCAAAACCCTTGAGGCATATGGCCTCGAGTGGGATGGGGAGGTGATGTTCCAGAGCGCGCGCCATAGTCGTTATGACGAGATCATCGACCAGCTCTATCGGGCGGGGGATCTCTACTGGTGCCGCTGCACCCGGCGAGAAATCATGGCCGCGGGCGGTCTCTACAGCGGCCACTGCCGCACCCTCGGGCTTGCGGCCGAAGGTTGCGCCGCCCGGCTGCGCCAGCACCATCCGGTCTACCACTTCGACGATCGCTTGCAGGGCCATATCGCGGTCCCGGCGGCGCTTGCCGAGGAGGATTTTATTATCCGTCGCCGCGACGGGCTTTACGCCTACAACCTGGCAGTGGTGGTGGATGATATGGACAGCGGCATCACCGAGATAGTGCGCGGTGCCGATCTGCTGGAGCCCACGGTGCGCCAGATTGCCCTCTACCAGACCCTGGGGGCGCCGGTGCCCGACTGGGTGCACCTGCCGCTGGCGGTACTGGCCGATGGCAACAAGCTCTCCAAGCAGAACCATGCGCCTGCTCTGGCGCTCGATGAGGTGCGACCCGCCCTGTGGCAGGCGCTGCACTTCCTCGGCCAGTGCCCGCCGCCCGAGCTGATGGCAAGCCGGATCGACGAGATCATCGAATGGGGCATCGCCAACTGGCAGCTAGAACGGGTGCCCGCCAGCGAGAAAATCCCGCTGGACCTTGAGTAAAAAGAGCCGGTTTTCGTGTAATAAGGCGTGAGCTGGGCGCTGATAGACCGCTATTTTCGCTGGCAGACGGTTTCATGCGGGATCAATTGTCGGCACGGTTTTTCATTTGGTTAGGCGTGAGCTATGATAGGCCGCTATTTTTTGGCCTCCCGTCAATCTAGAAGTCATGAAGAGGTGTACCATTTTTTCCCAGATCGCAAACTTTTGCCGCAAGGTGCTCGGCAAGGAAGACGGCGAGCAGTCGGTGGAATCCCCCATTCCAGCCCGTGTCGCCGGTCAACGTCGTACCTTAAGCCGTGATCAGCACCCTATTTCGCGCAAAGAGATCAGCGAGAATGCACTCAAGGTGCTCTATCGCCTGAACAAGGGCGGCTACGAAGCCTACCTGGTCGGCGGCGGAGTCCGGGATCTGCTGCTCGGGAAGACGCCCAAGGATTTCGACATCGCAACCGATGCGACGCCGGAGCAGATCAAGGCGCTGTTCAGCAACTGCCGCCTGATTGGCCGTCGTTTCCGCCTGGCCCACATTGTCTTTGGTCGTGACGTGATCGAAGTGGCCACCTTCCGGGGTCACCACCATCAGGTCAATACCAGCAAACATGTGTCGGCCCAGTCTGATGAAGGCATGCTGCTGCGCGACAACGTCTACGGCACCATCGAAGAGGATGCCGAGCGCCGCGACTTTACCGTCAACGCCCTCTACTACAGCGCCAAAGATTTCACCCTGCACGATTTCGAAGGGGGTCTGGAAGATCTGGCCGAGCGCAAGCTTGAGCTGATCGGCGATCCCGAGACCCGTTATCGTGAAGATCCGGTGCGGATGCTGCGCGCCGTGCGCTTCGCCGCCAAGCTGGATATGACCATCAGCCCGCGTACCGCCGCCCCCATCAAGGCGCTGGCGCCTCTGCTGCAGGATATTCCGGCGGCCCGCCTGTTTGAGGAGACCCTCAAGCTGTTCCTGGCTGGCGACGGTCTGGCAACCTACAAGCTGCTGCGCGAGTATGGTCTGTTCCAGCAGCTCTTCCCGCAAGTGGCTGCGCTGTTTACCCCGCACGGCAACTCGCCCTACGAGCAGTTTATCGAGCAGGCGCTGATCGATACCGACACCCGCGTTCGTGAAGATAAGCGCGTCACCCCCGCCTTCCTCTACGCCACCCTGCTGTGGGGCTGCGTCGAGGCTCGCGGTCGGGTGCTGGAGAACGAGAGCGGTCTGCCCTGGTATGACGCCTTCATGCTGGCGGTCAACGAGGTGCTGGACAATCAGGTGCGGATCATTGCCGTACCTCGCCGTTTCACTACCGATGTCCGCGACATCTGGGCACTCCAACAGCGTCTGACCCGTCGTCAGGGCAAGCACCCCGAGCGCGCCATGGAGCATCCCAAGTTCCGCGCGGCGTTCGACTTCCTGTTGCTGCGCAACCGGGTCGAGCGCGGTCTCGGCGAGCTGGCCAGCTGGTGGGAGCGCTATGTTGCCTCCAATCCGGATGTGCGCCCGCAACTGCAGCGTGAAGCGACCCGTCGCCCGGCCAGCGGTGAGCGCGGTCGGGCCGGCGAAGCCCGTAGCCAAGATGGCGAGAAGCGCAGCAGCAACAGCCGCAACCGCCGCCGCCCGCGCCGTCGTAAACCGAAAACGGCCGAGTGACCACAGACGTGATGACCGAGGTCTTCATCGCCATTGGTTCCAACCTGTCTGATCCGCTGGGTCAGGCTCGTCGCGCCGTTGCCGCCCTGGCAAGGTTGCCGGAATCTGTGCTGGTGCAGGCCTCGTCGTTTTACAGCAGCCGCCCCATGGGGCCTGCTGACCAACCGGACTACGTCAATGCCGTGGCCCGGCTCAACACCCGGCTCGCACCCCTTGCGCTGCTGGATCAATTACAAAAAATCGAGCTGGAACAGGGACGTGTGCGCAAAGATGAGCGGTGGGGACCCAGAACCCTGGATCTCGATCTGTTGCTCTATGGGGATCAGGTGATCAACCATGAGCGCCTGATCGTACCCCACTACGGCATGAAGGAGCGGGAGTTCGTGCTGCTGCCTCTTGCCGAAATTGCGCCTGCTCTGGTGCTGCCCTGCGGCACCCCGCTCGCCCGACTGGTTGCCCGCTGCCCGCACAATGATTTGGCCATCATTGCCCCGCGTGCAGACGTACAGGAGCCTCTATGAGCAAGATCACCACCGCCAGCCTGCTGAAGATGAAGCAGGAAGGTCAAAAGTTCACCGCCATCACCGCCTATGATGCCACCTTTGCCAAGCTGTTCGACGACGAGGGGGCCCACGTGCTGCTTATCGGCGATTCGCTGGGCATGGTGCTGCAAGGGGGTCAGGATACCCTGGCGGTCAACATGGATGAGATGGTCTATCACACCCGCTGTGTGGCGCGCGGTGCCAGCAAGGCACTGGTGGTCGCCGACATGCCGTTCATGAGCTACGCCACCCCCGAGCAGACTTACCAGAACGCTGCCCGCCTGATGGCGGCCGGTGCCCGCATGGTCAAGATGGAAGGGGGCGACTGGCTCTGTGACTCTATCCGTCACCTTACCCGCAACGGGGTGCCTGTGTGTGGTCACCTCGGTCTCACCCCGCAATCCGTTCATGTCTTTGGCGGCTTCAAGGTGCAGGGGCGTGACGAGTTTCAGGCGCAGGAGATCTACCGCCAGGCCCTCGAACTGCAAGCGGCCGGTATCCAGCTGCTGGTGCTCGAGTGTGTGCCCACTGCGCTGGCCGAGCGCATCACCAAGGCGCTTCGCATCCCGGTGATTGGCATTGGTGCCGGCCCCGCGACCGATGGTCAAATTTTGGTGATGCACGATGCCTTTGGCGTCACCTCTGGCTATGTGCCCAAGTTCACCAAGAACTTCCTGGCCGAGACCGGCGATGTGCGTGCCGCCATCCGCCTCTATGTCCAGCAGGTGAGCGAGGGGAGTTTCCCCGGCCCGGAGCACAGCTTCAACTGACCCTGGCAGTTGCATGATGGGGGGGCTGCGGCCCCCGTCTCTGCTTCTCAGCCTCGCACAGTTAACCCGTATAGCTAATCCGTCTCTTATTGATTCATCTAAAGGTGAACTGCTGATAGCCATTTTCGTGCTTCATCCCGCCCGAGTGCTACTGGTAGATGCAACCCGTCTCTCTTTTTGATTTATCGGAAGGTGAACTGCTGATGTTGGTCGTAAATAATCCCGTCGTTCTGCGTGAGCAGATCAGCCAATGGCGCCGTGAAGGGCGTGCCATCGCATTCGTGCCCACCATGGGCAACCTGCATCAGGGCCACCTGACGCTGGTGAAAGAGGCGCACAGCCACGCCGAGAAAGTGGTGGTCAGCATCTTCGTCAACCCGATGCAGTTCGACAAGGCCGAGGATCTTGCCAACTACCCGCGCACTCTGGAGCAGGATTGCGCTGCGCTGGAAGCGGCCGGGGTCGATATGGTGTTCACCCCGACCCCGGAGATCATGTATCCGCAGGGGCTGGCGAGCCAGACCTTCGTCGAGGTGCCGGGTCTCTCCAATCTGCTGGAAGGGGCGCTGCGCCCGGGTCACTTCCGTGGTGTCAGTACCGTCGTCACCAAGCTGTTCAATCTGGTGCAGCCGGATGTGGCCTGCTTTGGCCAGAAGGATTACCAGCAGCTGGCGCTTATTCGCAAGATGGTGGCCGACATGGCGATGCCCATCGAGATCGTCGGCGTGCCGACCGTGCGGGCCGAAGACGGGCTGGCGCTATCTTCACGCAACGGCTACCTGACTGCGGCCGAGCGTGCCATTGCCCCCGAGCTGGCGCGCACCATGAACTGGATCGCCGAGCAGATCGAAGCGGGTGACCACCACCTGCCCTCCTTGGTGGCGCAGGCCAGCCAACGCCTCGACAACGCCGGTTTTCGTACCGATGCCATCGACATCGTCGATGCCGCCACCCTCGAATCCGCCACAGACGAGAGCGCGCAGCTGGTGATCCTGATGGCCGCTTATCTTGGCAAGGCCCGCCTTATCGACAATCAAGTGGTCACGCTGCAGCAAGCCTGAGCCCGCCACAACCAGGAGGACCCCATGTCCAAGAAGGTTTACTGCATCGCCCAATTCCTGCCCAAACCCGGTCAGGAGCAGGCCCTGTTTCAGGTGCTGCAGGCGCTCGAGCCCAACACCCTGCGTGAGGATGGCTGCCTGCAATATCGGGTGACCCGCCACATCGCCAGCCCGTTTGCCGAGGGGGAGAGCTTCCCCATCGTGTTCAACGAGATTTGGCAAGATATGGCAGCCTTTGAAGCCCACTGCCAGCGCGCGGAGATCAAGGCTTTCTTCGAGCGTTACTGTCTGGCGGAAGATGGTTTGGCCGCCAAGTGGAATGTCTGTGTCTATAGCGACGAACCCGAACAGTACGACGCTCCCGTAAAGAAGTAATTCCCCCGATTGCCAGCGGACGCCCCCTCGGGCGTCCGCTGCTTTTTCACGCCTGCACTCTCCTGCATTCCGGCGTTTTGTTCTGCGGCCCAGCCCGCATTTCCCTTCGTTTCTATCCACTTTTGGCCTGATGGCCACTACAGGTATTCATGATGTTTGTCCTGATTGCATCGCTTGTTTTCTGTCTGCTCTGTTTTGCCCTGACCCGGATTCCCTCTACTGTGCCGCTCTCGCGCAAGGTACTTGCGGGTCTGCTGCTTGGCGCCCTGTTCGGGCTGGCGCTGCAATTGGGGTGGGGCGCCGATGATGCCGGCGTTCAGCAGACTCTGGAGTGGGTCAATATCATCGGCGGCGGCTATGTCAGCCTGCTCAAGGTGGTGATGATGCCGCTGGTGTTCACCTCCATCCTCTCCGCCATCAACAAGCTGGAGCAGGCCCAGTCCCTCGGCAAGATCAGCGCCGTGCTGATCGGCTCCATGCTGACCCTGGTGATGATCGCCGGTGTGGTGGGGATGACCATCACCCACCTGAGCGGTCTCACCGCAGCCGGGTTGTTGAGTCACGGTAGCGACACGGCAGCCCTGCAACAGAGCATGAGCTCCATCGACAGTGCCCAGACCTTGCCTGCCTTGCTGCTCTCGCTGGTGCCCACCAACTTTGCCGCCGATATGGCGGGTAGCCGCGGCCTTTCGGTGATCGGCGTGGTGATCTTTACCGTGCTGGCCGGGGTTGCCCTGCTGCAGTTGAAGGCGGAGCATCCAAAGGCCGGTGCTCGCGCCGCCGTGGCCATCGACACCGTGCAACTGTGGGTGATGAAAATGGTGCGGGTGGTGATTGCGCTCACCCCCTATGGCGTGATGGCGCTGATCGCCCGGGTGGTGGCCCACTATCCGCTGAGCGAGATCCTCAGCCTGCTCGGCTTTATTCTGGTCTGCTACGTCGCCATTCTGGCGATGTTCGCGGTGCACATGGTGATCCTGCTGCTGATCGGCCAGAACCCGCTGCACTATTTGCGGGAAGTATGGGGCGTGCTCACCTTCGCTTTTGTCTCCCGCAGCAGCGCGGCTTCCATCCCCCTCAGCATCGAGACCCAGCAGCGTCTTGGGGTGCCCGCCAGCATCGCCAACTTTGCCGCCTCGTTCGGTGCCAACCTCGGCCAGAACGGCTGCGCCGGCATCTATCCGGCCATGATGGTGGCGATGATTGCTCCCATGCTCGGTATCAACCCGTTTGCTCCCCTGTTCCTGCTGACTCTGCTGCCGGTGATTGCGCTGGGCTCCATCGGGGTGGCCGGGGTGGGCGGCGGAGGCACTTTCGCCGCGCTGATCGTGCTCTCCACCCTCAACTTCCCCATCGCGCTGGTGGGGGTGATGATCGCCACCGAGCCGCTGGTGGACATGGGCCGTACCGCCCTCAACGTCAACGGCTCCATCATGGCGGCCATGATCACCAAGCGCCTGCTGGGTGAACAGGCGCAGAGCGACGTTGCGGAAGGCGAAGCGTCCCGAGTCGCCAGCTGACAGCCAGCATCGAAATGAGAGAAGCCCGCAGTTGCGGGCTTCTTTTTTGGGCGAAAGGTCGGGTTACTCGGCCGTGACGGGGTAGGCGGCCCCTTTCCAGGCGAAGATGCCGCCCGGTACCCGATAGACCTGTTGATAGCTCTGATTGACCGCCCAGGCGGCAGCATTGTGGCTGCGGCCACACTTGACGAAGCCGCAGTAGATCACTACTGGGCGGGCTTTGTCTTCACCCAGCAGTGCCTGGAACTGTTCCGCCGTGCCGCTTCCCTCGACGATCTCGCTCCAGTTGTCACCAGCCTTGGCCTCTTTCACAAAGGCAAAGTTCTTGGCGCCCGGGATGTGCTCCTTCTTGTATGAGTCCTCATAGGGCATGGTGTCGATGATCACCAGCTCCTCGCCCTTGTCCATCCGGGTCTTCAGCTCGGCCACGGTCAGCAGCTGATAGCCCCCCTGCTGCGCTTCCTGTGCCAGCTGTACAGCCGATTGTTCCAGCTTCACCTCCTGCTCGAACTGGTTGTCGCCACAGCCCGCGAGGGCAAAGCTGGCGGCGATCAGCGAGGCCAGCAGAGTGCGGGATCGCAATGTCATCATGTCACTACTCCTTTGGAACGGGAAAAACGGGGCGGGAAGTTCGCAGCAGGGCGCCCGCAAGCGTCAGTAGCAGCAGATCCCGCACAATGGCCTCCGGCAACGAGCTGAGATCAGCCCTGCCCAGACAGCCGCAAGAGATGTCGAGCCCGATGGCAACGCCATAGCCCAACACCGGAATAAACAGGGCGAGCAGCCCGATCACCAGCCAGAGCCCCCAGCGCTGGTTGGCGATCACCGCGAGGCCTGCGCAGAGCTCAAGGGCAATCAGCCCCCAGGCGGCAAACGGGATCAGCGGTGGCCAGAGCAGGCCAAAGGCGCCGATCTGCTCGATGAACAGGGCGGGGGAGGCCAGCTTGAACCCGGCAGAGGCGAGGAAGAATCCCCCCAGCGCCAGATTGGCCAGCATGCGCAACAACGCAGGCATTTCCTACCTCTTTATAGAGAGGGGTAAATTCTAACAATTCCCGATTGAGCCGCAATGACTAAACCCATGCCAAACAAGATAAATCTCGATTTTGCGAGACAGTGACCAGAATGGGGGCGCTAGACCCTGATGGTGGCGGTTGTGGAGGCGGGTTGTTGTGGCTGTGTCGATTGCTCCCTGTCGTGCTGGTGGGTCAGCAGTTCGGCAGCCAGCTCGATGGCCCGCTCGAGCAGTAGCAGCAGGCTGTCGACCGTCAGATGATCGAGCCACTCGCGGGCCCAGATCAGGGTCTCTCCCTGCTCGGTCTGATTCAGCAGAAACACTGGCTCGTCGCCAAGGTGGTTGAGCAGGGGCGTGTTGGGCATGGCGTGGCCCGGTAGCAGCAGATAGATCACCAGATGGCCATCATCCTCTGCCAGCGTAAGCACCAGTTCGTCGTTGATGGCCAGGGTGGTGGCTGTCTGTCCGGCCACCGGGAGCGGAAGTCCAAGTTGTGCGTACAGGGCGGTAATGAGAGCGTGATACATGGCCAAACCTCTGGCAGGGGAAGAGTGACACCCTATGCGGCTGATCGGTGGCTGCTTATCACTTATCGTCATTTTTTTAGCGTTTTTGGTCGGCGGGGCGGGTTATTGTGCCGAAATTGTGATCTGACATACATCTTTTACGGGTCAGTCCGAATCCTAAAAAAGCGGGACCATCGCTGACAGGGTGACAAGGGGGGGCGGCGTACGCTGAGGATCCTCTCTCTCATCAACGCAGGTTTCTTGTCATGAAAATTGCCTCCCCGGATATCGATGTAAGCCGTCATCAGCAGACAACTCCTGATGCTACACCTCCTGCTACTGCTCGCCTTGGCAACGCCAGACTACGGCTGCTGGATGCCGGTAACCGGGAGTTCGATAGGGGGATCCGCCGTGGTATTGGCCATCGGCAGAGCCCGGAACTCAAGGCGGTCAAGCAGGCAGTGCGGCACTATCAGGCCTAGCCAACGCGTTCACTGGCCGGACTGGCGAAGATTGAACAGGCGCTGCAGTTCTGGATCGACTCGGGCAAGAACCGCTCTCGTCAGCAGGATCCCGTGTTGCAAAAACTGGTCGATGACATCGCTGTCCGCCGTCAGGCGTTGGCGCAGGGTGGCAAGCCTCCCTCATTTCAGCTGGCGTGGGTCTGCAACGAGCAGGGGAGAGTCAATCAGCCTATCGAGAGTAACCAGCAGATCCGCCAGTGGTGCAGCGAGTTGGCTCGCCTGCAACAGGAGGGGGCCAACGACTTGTTCAAGCGGGAGCTGCAAGGGGGGCTAGACCTGATGTTCGGGGTGAGTGAGGGGATGATGGCGCGACGGTTGGAGCGGGCGCCTACCCGTGAAGAGGTCGCAGCAAGCCACGAGTGGCAGCTGTTTTGCGGGACCTTGCGTCAGGCTCTGCCTGCACTGGGTGAGCTCAAGCCGCAAGCCACTGCCGAGGAGAATGGTCGCGATATCCTGCTGACCCACAGTCAGCTACTGGAGCTGGGCCACCTCAAGGAGGTTCTGGATCTCAGCATTCAGCAGCAGGTGAGCAAGCAGGGGGAGATAGGCCTGCTCAGGACCGAGCTGCTGACCGCGCTGGTGGATGGACTGGATGAGCCCTGGCTTGAGCGCGAGGCGCAGGAGAAGGCGCTCTGGCAGGGAGAGGCCGCATCAGGAAAGCACTATCAGAGTGGTGTGCGGGCCGAGCTCAAGAGCCCTCTCTCTGCGGCCAGCAAGGAGCTGAAGCCGGGTGAGCCTGTGAGCCAGAAGGCCTTTGGCGGGCTTGGGCTGGTCAGTGCCAGTGCGCTGGTGGAGGCTTTCGCCAAGATCGAGATTGGCAAGTGGGAGGGGCGTCGCGACACATCGGTAGGAGAGTTTGCCGGCAAGGTGGCTCTGACTCAGGAGAACAAGGCGAGTGCCAAGGCCGAGCTGGTGATTGGCAAGGCGGAGGGCTCATTGGTGTTCAATCCCGTGAACAAGATCGTCAATGATACCGACGGATCGCGTTACACACCGGGGCCCCATGACCTTAGTCTGCTGCGCATCGGTGCCAGTGCCGAGCTGGTGAGCAGGCTGGGGCTGTCGGTTGAGGGGAGCTGGACTATCGGCAATCTGCTTAACGCCAAGCTGGAGGCCGGTGCTGCGGCTATCATGACCCCCAATGGGCCAGTGGTCAGCGTGACGGCCAACGCCTCGGCCTTTGCTGTTATGAAAGCTGAGGGGAGTGCCCAGCTCAGTCTGCTCAAGAGCCAGTATGCGGATGCCTATACCCTTTCGGCCAAGGTACGCGCCTCCGCCAATCTGGGGGTCGGTGCATCGGCCGGTGCCACTGCGGCTTTCGGGCCACAGGGAGCAAAGTTTCATACTACCCTTGGCGTGACACTGGGGGTGGGGTCCGATGTCGGTTGGGAGGGCGGAGTCAATGCCATGGCTACCAAGGCTTATGCACTGGAGCTGGCCGCTCGTGCGGTAAGCAACTTTGATCAGCGCAAAGGGGAACTGCTAGATGGACTGGCGATGGCGGCAGGGAATGAAAACCGTCTCTTCGAACTGGCCCAGCGGGTCGATAACCGGATTGTCACTCTCGCCACCCAGTTGGAGGAACTGCAGCTGGCGGCCAGCTAGAACCGGATCCGGATGCAGGAGAGCCTGATCGATCCCGATCTCGCGGCTGGTCGCACCGCCATGGCGCAGGCTATCGACGATGCTTTCGGTCAGGAGCAGGTCGATGAGCAGGGGTGCGTCACGGTTCCCGAGCGGGCCGCCGAGCGCAGCGAAAAGCTTGAGCTCACCGCCCGGCTGCTAAAGGAGCACGCCATCCGGGTCTAAGTCATCCCGAGGCTGGCAGGACAATGAAAACGGGCACCGCGAGGTACCCGTTTTGGCTATCAGTGGCGCAGGCCGGTGCCGCGGGAGATAAGCCACCAGGCGATACCGTAGAGGGCCACGATAAAGCCGATGATGATGAGGTAGGCGGTGCCGAGCGGCACGTCGGAGATGCCGAGGAAGCCGTAACGGAACGCGTTCACCATGTAGATGATGGGGTTCACCTGGGAGACGCCCTGCCAGAAGGGGGGCAGCAGGCTGATGGAGTAGAACACCCCGCCCAGATAGGTGAGCGGCGTCAGCACGAAGGTGGGGATGATGCTGATGTCGTCGAAGGTCTTGGCAAACACCGCGTTGATAAGGCCACCCAGCGAGAAGAGGATGGCGGTCAGCAACACGGTCACGCAGACGCTGAACAGATGGTGGATCTGCAGCGGCACGAAGAACAGCGACACCAGGGTGACGATGAGACCGACACAGAGGCCGCGCGCCACGCCACCGCCCACGTAACCGGCGATGATGACGTAGTTGGGTACCGGCGCGACCAGCATCTCCTCGATATTGCGCTGGAACTTGGCGCTGAAGAAGGAGGAGGCGACGTTGGAGTAGGAGTTGGTGATCACCGACATCATGATGAGGCCGGGCACGATGAACTCCATGTAGGTGAAACCGCCCATGTCACCGATGCGCGAACCGATCAGGTTGCCGAAGATGACGAAGTAGAGGCTCATGGTGATGGCCGGTGGCACCAGGGTCTGGATCCAGATCCGGGTAAAGCGGCTCACCTCCTTGGCCAGAATGCTCTTGAAGGCGATGTAGTAGATGGCCAGATTCATGCTTTTCTCCCCTCTTCGACCAGATTGACGAACAGCTCTTCCAGCCGGTTGGCCTTGTTGCGCATGCTCACGACCTGCACCTGCTGGCTCGACAGCTGCTCGAACAGGCTGTTGAGTGACTGGCTCTTGTCGAGGTCTACCTCAAGGGTGCGCTCATCCTGCATGCGGCCGTTGAACTCTGGCACCTCAGGTACGGCAGAACCTGGCGCAAGGTCGAGCAGGAAGGTCTCGCGACCCAGCTTGCCCAGCAGATTCTTCATGCTGGTGTTCTCGATCAGGCGACCCTTGTCGATGATGCCGATGTTGCGGCAGAGCATCTCGGCCTCTTCCAGATAGTGGGTGGTGAGAATAATGGTGACGCCCTGCTCGTTGAGATCCTTGAGGAAGGTCCACATGGAGCGGCGGATCTCGATATCGACCCCGGCGGTCGGTTCATCGAGGATCAGCAGCTTGGGCTCGTGCATCAGGGCGCGGGCGATCATCAGCCGGCGCTTCATGCCGCCGGAGAGGGTGCGGGCTGGCATGTCGCGCTTCTCCCACAGATCGAGCTGGCGCAGGTACTTCTCGGCGCGGATCTTGGCTTCCGCCTTGGGCACGCCGTAGAAACCGGCTTGATGGGTGACAATCTGGATCACCTTCTCGAACTGGCTGAAGTTGAACTCCTGCGGCACCAGTCCGAGCTGAGCCTTGGCCTGTTCCAGATCGCTGTCGATGTCGTAGCCAAATACTTTCACCTTGCCGGCGCTCTTGTTCACCAGCGAGCTGATGACGCCGATGGTGGTGGATTTGCCCGCGCCGTTCGGGCCGAGCAGGGCGAAGAAATCCCCCTGCCTGACGGTAAGATCGATGCCTTTAAGGGCTTCGACGCCCCCCTGATAGGTCTTTTTCAGGCCGCTGATTTCCAGTGCGTTCATTGCAACCTCTGTGATGGTTGAATCCGGCTCGATACAGAAAAGGCGGCCAAGGCCGCCTGCACAGAGTAAAGGGCGCAAGGCCGCTTCACCCGTGATATTCCTGAACCTGGCTTACTCCTGAGGTACCACTTTGCCGATAAACGGCAGGTTGCGATACTTCTGGGCGTAGTCGATGCCGCAGCCGACCACGAATTCGTCCGGGATGGCGAAGCCAATCCAGTCGACCGGCACCTGCACTTCGCGGCGGGAGGGTTTGTCCAGCAGGGTGCAGATGGCCAGGGATTTCGGCTCGCGCAGGGAGAGGATCTCGCGCACCTTGTTGAGGGTGTAACCGGTGTCGATGATGTCTTCCACGATCACCACATCCTTGCCCTTGATGTCGTCGTCCAGGTCTTTGAGGATGCGGACGTCACGGGTGCTGTGCATGCCGGAGCCGTAGCTGGAGGCGGTCATGAAGTCCAGGGTGATGGGCAGCTGGCACTGGCGGCAGAGGTCGGCCAGGAAGATGCAGGAACCGCGCAGCAGCGCAATCATCACGACTTCGTCAGAACCCTGATAGCGGGCGGTGATCTCTTCACCCAATTTGGCGATCCGGGCGGCTACTTCAGCCTCGGAGATCATCACCTCGACGGTGTGTTTCATCACTTACTCCCATAAGGCCAAAGGGGATTTGGCCGTTCATGAATATCAAAACCGATGATTCTACCACTCATGTTGAAGGGTGCTAGAGATACGTGGTGCTTTTATCGGCTTATTTTAATTGATAGAGTTAGCAGGCACTCAGGCATGATTAGTTAAAATACTATAAACACCATAATCAATAACTATTAGATGATAAAAACTATGGAACCACGCGCAGAAATAAGACGTCGTACCCGGCTGTCGCCGGAAGCTCGTCGCTCCCAATTGATGGAATGTGCCATCGAGGTGTTCTCCCGTCGCGGCATTGGCCGTGCAGGTCACGCCGAGATAGCCGAACAGGCCAAGGTCTCTGTGGCTACCGTCTTCAACTATTTCAACACCCGCGAGGAGTTGGTAGATGAGGTGCTGGCCGAGATCGAACGCTTTGTGAACCAGATGCTGTCGCAGGCATACGGTGACCAGGGCTCCATTTTCGACAAGATCCAGCGTCATGTACGCCTCTCTGTCGATGCCGCCTACGATCAACCGGATTATGCCGGTATCTGGCTGGAGTGGAGCTCATCGGTTCGGGAAGAGGTATGGCCCCGCTATACCCGGCTGCTCGATCAGTGCCTTGAGCTGATCGCCAGCGAGCTGCAAACCGCCATGGATGCAGGGGAGATCACCAGCGTGCTGTCGGCACAGGATCTGGCCCGCTCTTTGACCGGTTTTGGCTATGTGATGATGCAGATGATCAATCAACCTCAGCGCCCGGCGCGCCAAGAGGTGACTGATTTCCTGTTCAAGTACGTGACTGCGCCAATTCAGGCTCGCTAACACGGCTTAACGAAAAAACGGCGTCACTCATTGAGTGGCGCCGTTTTTTTATGGCCGAATGTGGCGGTCACTTCACTGGTGGCCATAGCCCCAGCGGTGGGTCAGCTCATGCTCGACACCCAGATGATCGAGGATGCGGGCGACCATAAAGTCCACCAGATCGGCGATGCTTTTCGGCTCATGATAGAAACCGGGGGCGGCAGGCATGATGGTCACGCCAAGACGAGCCAGTTTCAGCATGTTCTCCAGATGGATCGCAGAGAAGGGGGTTTCGCGGGGCACCAGGATCAGCTGGCCGCGCTCCTTGATCACCACATCCGCCGCCCGCTCCAGCAGGTTGTCGGAGGTGCCGTTGGCAATGGCCGAGACGGTGCCCATGGAGCAGGGGCAGACCACCATCTGTTTGGGCGCGGCCGAGCCGGAGGCGACCGGCGAGAACCACTCTTCCTTGCCACAGGCGACTATCTGACCCTCTTTGGCGCCATATTGGCGACAAAGATAGGCTGAGAGCTCTTTCGGGGAGCCGGGCCAATCCTGCTGCTGCTCTGTCTTGAGTACCACACGAGCCGCCGATGAGGCGAGCAGGTAGACCCGATAGTCCGCCTGCACCAGACACTGGAGCAGGCGCAGGGCGTAGGGTGCGCCGGAGGCGCCGGTCAGCGCCAGGGTGATCGCTTTGTTCATAGTTCGCCGTGGTAATCCTTGAGGCGGGCGATCAGCTTGTCATGAATGCCACCGAAGCCGCCGTTGCTCATGATCAGAATATGGTCGCCATCGCGGCTCTCGGCCACCAGCCGGTTGATCAGGGTCTCCAGATCGTTGAATACCTTGGCCGGACGGGTCATATGGGCCGTCACCTCGCCGAGATCCCAGCCGATGTTGGGCGGCTGGAAGAAGAACACCTCGTCGGCGCCATCGAAGCAGCCAGCCAGCTCCTCCTTGTGAACCCCCAGCTTCATGGTGTTGGAGCGAGGCTCCAGCACCGCCAGAATACGTGAGCTGCCTACCTTGGCGCGCAGGCCGCCGAGGGTGGTCTCGATGGCAGTGGGGTGGTGGGCAAAGTCGTCATAGACGCTGATGCCGGCTACCTCGCCCTTGAGCTCCATCCGCCGTTTGGGGGATTTGAACTGGCAGAGCGCCGCAATACCGTGCTCGACCGTCACGCCGGCATGACGGGCGGCAGCGATGGCCATCAGGCCATTGTTGACGTTGTGCTCGCCGATGCACTCCCAGTGCACCTCGCCCTGCTTCACCCCGTCCAGCCATACCTCGAAGGCAGAGCCATCGTCGGCCAGCTTGACCGCCTTCCACTTGGCATCGTCCTGACCCACCAGCTCCACCTCGCTCCAGCAGCCCATCTTGCGAACGGCGGCCAGGTTCTCGTCCCCCTTGGGGAAGAGCACTCGACCGTTGCTCGGCACGGTGCGCATCAGGTGGTGGAACTGGCGCTGGATGGCGGCCAGATCCGGGAAGATATCCGCGTGGTCAAACTCCAGGTTGTTCATCACCAGGGTACGCGGGTGGTAGTGGACAAACTTGGAGCGCTTGTCGAAGAAGGCACAGTCATACTCGTCCGCTTCGATGACGAAGAAGGGGGCGGAGCCGAGACGGGCGGAGACCGGGAAGTTGCCTGGCACGCCGCCGATGAGGAAACCGGGCTCCAGCTTGGCGTACTCCAGCACCCAGGCCAGCATGCTGGCGGTGGTGGTCTTGCCGTGGGTGCCGGCGACGGCCAGTACCCAGCGATCTTGCAGCACGTGCTCCAGCAGCCACTGGGGGCCGGAGATGTAGGGCAGATTGCGGTCCAGTACATATTCAACACAGGGGTTGCCGCGGCTCATGGCGTTGCCAATCACCACCAGATCCGGCGCCGGATCGAGTTGGGAGGGGTCATAGCCTTCGGTCAGTTCGATGCCCTGTTGCTCGAGCTGGGTACTCATGGGGGGATAGACGTTGGCATCCGAACCGGTCACCCGGTAACCAAGCTGTTTTGCCAACACCGCCAGACCACCCATAAAGGTGCCGCAGATCCCGAGAATGTGAATATGCATACCGCTTCCTTTCGCAGTAAAGGGAAGTGCGCATTCTAGGGGGTGTTGCCGTGGTGGCACAAGCCGCACTCATGGTGAGAGGCCCACAGATGCAGCACCGGAGGCAGAAATCTTGGCGCTGTTGGGATATGCGAGATTGGAATGGGCGGTCGGGCTTTATTTGAGGCTTGATATTGTGTCGCACTTTCTTACAATTCTTCGGTTTTGTGACGCACGCTGCAGTTTTACGATATCGCCCTTTTCCAAAGGAGAGTCCCCATGGGCAAGTTCCTGCTTTGCTATCTGGTCGGTGGGCTGGTGGCCATCAGTTGGGCTGCGCTGCCCGCTCATGGTCCCTGGGATCAGTGGGACCTCGCGATTTTTCATACCGTTAACGGCTGGCTCGGCCAGTCGGTTCTGTGGGCCGATCTGGTGGCCATCACCAATAACCGGCTGTTCGATCTGGCGGTGTTGGCCTGTATGGGGCTGATCCTGGCCCGATGTTTCTTTGCACGGGATCTGGCAGGTCGTCGCCAACTGGTGGCGATGGGGATAGTGATGCTGCTGAGTGCACTGGTGATCAACCAGCTTGGCCACCGATTGCCGGTGGAGCGACCCAGCCCGACCCTGATGGTGGCTGATGCGCTGCGGGTGACCCAGATCAGTGCTATTCCGACCAAGGACTCTTCCGGTGACAGCTTCCCCGGGGATCACGCCCTGTTTCTGATGATCTTCGCCGGCTACGCCTTGCGTTATCTGCCGCGCTGGGCGGGAGTCACCGCATTGCTGATGGTGCCGATCTTTTCCGCGCCGCGCATTCTGGCTGGCGCCCACTGGTTTACCGATGTCTATGTCGGTGCGCTGGGGCTGGCGACCCTCTGTCTGCCCTGGTTGCTGCTGACCCCGCTGGCGGATCGGCTGATAGAGCGCATCGCCCCCCGATTGGCCCGTGTGCCGCTGCTGCGCAGTCAGACCCACTGATTGAACGTCGCAAAATAAAACGCCCCGACATGAAAATGTCGGGGCGTTTTATTATCAACCCGCGAGATATCAGCCTTGATAGCCGTTCGGGTTGTTGCTTTGCCAGCGCCAGGTATCGACCATCATCTGCTCAAGACCGCGCTCTGCCTGCCAGCCCAGCTCGGCACGGGCCAGCGTCGGCTCTGCCCAGCACTCGGCGATGTCGCCCGGGCGACGGGGTTTGATCTGGTAGGGAATGGGGCGGCCGCAGGCCGCTTCAAACGCCTTGATCATCTCCAGTACCGAGTAGCCCTGACCTGTGCCCAGGTTGTAGGTGAAGACACCGGTGTCGTTCTTGATGCGCGCCAGTGCTTTCAGGTGGCCGATGGCCAGATCCACCACATGGATGTAGTCGCGCACGCCAGTGCCATCCGGGGTCGGGTAGTCGTTGCCAAATACCCCCAGCTCCTTGAGCTTGCCGACACCCACCTGGCTGATATAGGGCAGCAGGTTGTTGGGGATGCCGTTGGGATCTTCACCAATCAGGCCGCTCTCGTGGGCGCCGACCGGGTTGAAGTAACGCAGCAGTACGATGGCCCAGCGGGGATCGGATTTGGCGAGATCGCGCAGGATCTCCTCCACCATCAGCTTGGAGCGACCATAGGGGTTGGTGGCGCTGGTGGGGAAATCTTCCCGCAGCGGTACCGAGGCTGGATCGCCATAGACGGTGGCCGAGGAGCTGAATACCAGCCGGAAAACCCCGGCCTTGGCCATCTCTTCGCACAGCACCAGAGTGCCGCTGATGTTGTTCTGGTAGTAGGTGAGCGGGATCTGGCTCGACTCTCCGACCGCCTTGAGGCCGGCGAAGTGGATCACCGATTCGATCTGGTGGTTGGCAAACAGCTGCTGCAGGCAGGCTCTGTCCAGCACGTCCCCTTCGACGAAGATGACCGGCTTGCCGGTGATCTGCTCGACCCGCTTGAGTGACTCCGGTGAGGAGTTGGATAGGTTGTCGAGTACCACGACCTGCTGCCCCGCGCCGAGCAGCTCAACCAGGGTGTGGGAGCCGATATAGCCAGCGCCCCCTGTGACCAGTATTGTCATTTTTTATCCCGTGTTCTGGTGAAACTGGGGCAGAGTCTAGCGCCCCTGTCTACTTGGGAAAAGGTTGGGATACCGATGACGCCTTCACCGCACCTCACAAAAGCCTTCACCACGTCTCAATAATCGAGACTGATATCCCCTTTCGCAGTGCAGGAACAGGCCAGAGCAACGCCGCTCTCCAGATCCTGCGCACTCAAGGTCATCACGCTCTGGCGCTCGATGTCACCTGTGGTGGTGCAACGACAGCTGCCACATACCCCGGCGCGGCAAGCGGCCATTATGGTTTCGCCCGCCGCTTCCAGTGCCGCCAACAGGGTCTGACCTGGCAGGATCTTCACCTTTTTGCCGCTCTTTTTCAGGGTCAGCCAGAAATGGTCGCTGGTGGCGGCGGCGGGCTCTGCTGAAGGAAAACCAAAGGACTCCTGATGCAGCTGCTCCGGCGGTAATCCCAGCTCCGCCAGCATGGTTCTGACCGCCGCCATATAGGGGGTTGGCCCGCAGAGATAGACATGGCGTTTGCGCAGATCCGGGGCCAGCTCGGCCAGCATGGCGGGGGTGAGTCGGCCAATCCTGGGGTGATCTGCAGGGGCCTCTTCCAGAATCAGGGCATGGCGTACACCGGCATGGGCCTCAGCCAGTGCAGCCAAGTTATCTGCGAAGATCACATCTGCTGGCGAGCGGGCGCTATGGATAAAGCGGATATCGGCATCCGGTCGTTTGGCGAGCTCGTCTCGCAACATGGCCCACATGGGGGTAATGCCGGAACCGGCGCTCAAGAGCAGTGGCCGTTCGCAAGGCAAGGCGGTCAGGTTGAAATCGCCGAACGGGCCATCGGCCCGGATCTCGTCGCCCACTTGCAGGGTCTGGTGCAGATGGCGAGAAACCCGTCCCACATCCTTGATAGTCACTTGCCAGCATGCATCCTGCGGGCTGGAGGAGAGGGTATAGGCGCGGCACTCCGGCTGGCCGTCTATCTCGGTGTGCAAGGTTATGCACTGGCCAGCCAGTACGGGAGGGAGGCTGCCAGAAAGCGGCGCCAGCTGCCAGCTCACGACGTCGTGGGTGTTCTGTTGGCGGCCAATGCAGGTGAGCGTGAGAGAGGTCATCACAAGGCTCCTTAGGTTTGAAACGGTTCGAAAAACGTCTGGTGAAAAAGCCGGGTCCAGAAAAAAGGCGAGCCGGGCGGCTCGCCAAACGCTTACAACATGAGGTGCCGATCAGGCCGCCAGGATCTCGGCCAAGTCAGCCTCGGCGGTGGTGGTCCCTTTCAGGCCGAACTGCTCCTCCAGCACCTTGAGCAGCGCCGGGGTGAGGAAGGCGGGTGCGGTCGGGCCGGTACGAATGTCCTTCACCCCGAGTGAGAGCAGGGTGAGCAGAATGACGATGGCTTTTTGCTCGAACCAGGAGAGCACCAGCGTCAGCGGCAGATCGTTGACCCCGCACTCGAACGCCTCGGAGAGTGCCAGCGCCAACTGGATGGCGGAGTAGGCATCGTTGCACTGACCCACGTCCAGCAGACGCGGAATGCCGCCGATGTCGCCAAAGTCGAGCTTGTTGAACTTGTATTTGCCGCAGCCCAGGGTGAGCAGCAGGCTGTCGCGCGGCGCCGCCTTGGCAAACTCGGTGAAGTAGGCGCGCTCGGCCTTGTCGCCGTCACAGCCACCCACCAGGAAGAAGTGGCTGATCTCCCCGGCTTTGACCTTCTCGATCACCGCGGGGGCGGCCTGCATCAGGGCGTTGCGGGCAAAGCCGATGGTGATGAAGTGCTCGAGCTCAACGTGCTTGAAGCCTTCCAGCGCTTGGGCCTTGGCGATCACGGCGGAGAAATCATCTCCCTCCAGATGGGTGACGCCCGGCCAGCCGACGATGGAGCGGGTGAAGATACGATCCGAGTAGTTGCCCACATTCGGGTCGATGATGCAGTTGGAGGTCATCACTACGGCGCCCGGGAAGTTGGCAAACTCCTTCTGCTGGTTCTGCCAGGCGGAGCCGTAGTTACCCACCAGATGGGGGTACTGCTTGAAGAAGGGGTAGGCCAGCGCGGGCAGCATCTCGCCGTGGGTGTAGACATGAATGCCGGTTCCCTTGGTCTGCTCCAGAATGAGCTTGAGATCCATCATGTCGTGGCCGGAGACCAGAATGCACTTGCCGGGGATCGGCGTGACCCTGACCCGGGTCGGCTCCGGATGGCCGAAGGCGCTGGTTTCACCGAGATCCAGCATCTCCATGATTTTGAAGTTGAGCTGACCGATCTCCATGGCACAGCTGAACAGCCGACCCATTTCGCTCGGGTCTGTGCTGAGCCAGCTCATGATGCGGTGGAATTCGGCGGCCACCTCGTCACTCTGCTGATCCAGCACCCGAGCGTGCTCCATATAGGCGGCGGCACCCTTGAGGCCGTAGAGACAGAGCAGACGCAGCCCCATGATGTCTTCGTTCACTTCGTTCTTGCCCCGATTGGGGGCGGCTGGCGCGGCATGGGCAAGTTGTTCCAGCAGCTCGGCACCGGGTTCGAAGTAAGCGGAGTGTGGCAAGTCGTTGACCTGCACCGCCATGGCGGTCAGACGATCGGCCAGCTGCTGGCGATAGGTGAGGGCCTGATTGACGTAGGCCACGATGCGATTCGAGTCGAAGTTGACGTTGGTGAGGGTGGCGAAGAAGGCCTTGGGCACGAAGGCATCGATCTCGCGGTCGATGATGCCCTGCTCGCGGGCGGCCAGCGCCCAGGCGCTGAGCCCCTGCAGGGTGTAGATCAGCACATCCTGCAGATCCGAGGTTTCCGCCGTCTTGCCGCACATACCTTGTGCGTAGGCACAGCCGTTGCCAGCCGGGGTACGAATTGTCTGTTCACATTGCACACAAAACATCATGCCTCTCCTAATTGGACATTTCAGTTGTCTGTTTTGTGGCGATTCTATTCCTCTCGCGAAAAACTTAATAGGCATTCAATTTGCCAATTAAGATTCCCTTGATGCAGATCAAAAACAAAAAAAGCCGCCCAAACAGGGCGGCAAGCGGGTGGATAAAAGGAGAGACAACTCAGGTTTGCAACAGAACATAACAATCAGACGGATTGGGCCGTGGTCTGGTCAGGAGCTTTCGGCCCGGTACTTACTCAAGCCAGCATACGTACGCTGTAGTCGGCTTGGTTCACTATCAGGCCAGATAAGCGCGCAGCATCCAGACCAGTTTTTCCTGCTGCTGCACATAGTCGGAGAGGATGGAGGCAGTGCCTTCATCACCGGCTTCGGCGGCCTGACCCAGAATACGGCGCTGGGCGACCAGCAGTTCGCGGAAGCTATCCAGCAAGGATTCGACACAGGCGCGGCCATCGTGCAACCCTTTTTGCTCTGGGATGGCAGAGACTTTCAGGTATTCACTGAAGCTGTGCATTGGCACGCCATCCAGGGTCAGGATCCGCTCGGCCAGTGCATCGACTTTCAGCAGCAGGTCGTTGTAAATCTCTTCAAATTTCAGGTGCAGTTCGAAGAACTGGTTGCCACGGATATTCCAGTGGAAGCCGCGCACGTTCATGTAGAGGATCTGGTAGCTGGCCAGCAATTTGTTCAACTCGGCTGCCAGGGCTTGTGATTGAGCAGTATCAAGACCAATCGGGCTTTTCATCATTCACCTCCAGATTTGGAAATCGGTTTGAAATTCTCTTTCGGAACGCAGTCAGAGTAACGCCTTGCAAAATGCAGGGACAATTGCTTGTGCCTAACTGTTTGATAGCTAACGGCTATCAAACAGTACGCAGCAACGGTGACAATAGATGAGGATTAGGGGAAGTATTTTTCGAGCAGCGCCATCAGGATGGCCTGGCACTCGCGGTCCGGTTTGCTATCGACCTTGCTGGCGCGAAAGTGGAGCTGAAAGGCGCCCATGACGGCGTGGCTCTGCTCATCCCACTGGCCGCTCCGGGGCAGGCCATAGCCATAGCGGGCCAGCTGCTGCTGCCACATGGCCGCATCCCAATCGGGCAAGGGGCTGGCCAGTAACTCGGCCACCCGACCTTCATCTGGCCAGGCGCCGACTCCGTACGTCAGATAGAGCTGGCGCCAGGGGAAGTGAGGGCCGGGATCCTGCTTGCGCTCGGGAGCGACATCGCTGTGGCCCAGCACCTGGGTCGGTGGAATCTGGTAGCGGGCGGCCAGCTCCCGGCTGAGGGCGCCGACGGCGGCAATCTGCTGCGGGGTATAGGGTTGCCAGCGGCGGGCATCGGGGGCCAGCGGCTCATCTTCTGCTGGATAGCCGAGGTTGACGATCTCGATGCCAAGGGAGCTGGCATTGAGCCCGGCATATTGGTGCCAACGGCTGCGTCCGGCATGCCAGGCGCGCGCGCTGTCCGGCACCAGCTGATAGACCGGTAGCGGGGTCTCGTGGCTGTTGCGGGGGATCAGGTAGTGGGCGCTCACCTTGTGCTCCGGCTCGGTCAGCAGGCGCAAGGAGTTGGCATCATCTTCGTCGGTGTAGTGGAGGATCAGAAAGGCGATCCGCTCGTTCTGGTTGGCGCTCTGATAGCGGGTCGAGAGCTGGTACTCGGACGGGGTACAACCACCCAGCAGCAGAACCAGTGGCAGAAAGAAGAGGGGAAGAAGAGAGCGCCAGCGCCATCCCCCTGCCGCAGCTAGGCTGCTGAACGTGGGAGGTGTGAGTCGCTGGCACATGTCGAAGGCCCAGTCTGGTCAGTCGCGCGGCTGGTCAGCCGCGGTATTTGGCCGTGAGGCCGATCAGGAAGTTGCGCAGGATCTGATCCCCGCAATCCTGATAGTGCTTGTGATCCTTGGAGCGGAACAGGGCACTGAGCTCGGACTTGGAGAGGTTGAAGTCGGCGAGCTTGAGGGTGCCGAGCATGTCCTCTTCCTTGAAGTTGAGACCGATGCGCAGCTTGCGCAGGATCATGTTGTTGTTGATCCGGTTCGGGATCACCTGGGCCGGTGCATCTTCCCGCACACCGCGGCGGGCGATGATGAAACCGTCGAGGAACTGGCTCAGGGCCGAGTCGGGACAGGCGACATAGCCTGCCTCTTGCTCTTCACCTTCCGCTGCCTCTTTCATCAACCAGCTGTGCAGCTGGGCGTGAGTGACCGTCAGGTTGCCCTTGGCAAACATCTCGACCATCTGGTCGTTGCTGATGGTGAGGGCGTAGCGCAGACGGCGCAGAATATCGTTGTTGGTCATGCTGACTCCTGTGTAAACGGCGCAACTTTACCATCTGGCGGCCCTCGCGTCAGAAAAAGCGGGGGCCGATACAGTTCAGGTCAAGCTCATCAAGCCTTGCCGAGATAGCGGGGCGCCTCCTGGCGCACCAGTTCCAGCGCATCTTGCAGCTCCAGCAGTTCGGGTTCCAGTTCGCTGACCGGCACGCCGTCACGCAGCTGTTGCTCCAGCTGGGAGAGCAGCCGTTGCAGCCCCGGCACCCCGGAATAGGCACAGCCGCCGTTGAGGCGATGGAGCTGTGCCAGCACTTCACTATCTTCAATTTCGCCAGCCAGCGCGCTATCCAGCACAGGTTCCACTTCGTCGAAACTGGCCAGCAGCATGGTCAGCATCTCTCTGGCGAGATGCTCTTTCCCCGCCGCTTGCCGCACCGCCAGTGCCCAGTCGATCTGTTGGGCACCATTATTCTGGTGGCGGCGATGGGCAAAGTCGGTGATGAGCTGGGCCAGCATGCTTTCGTCGATGGGTTTGGCCAGATAGTCGTCCATCCCCTGGCGGATCAGCCGCTCCCGTTCGCCGGGGATGGCGTGGGCGGTCACCGCCACGATCGGGGTGGTGGTGTTGAGGGACTGGTTGCGGATCGCCTGGGTGGCGCTGATGCCATCCATGATCGGCATCTGGATATCCATGAAGATGATGTCGAACGGCTGGCTCTGGGCCTGCTTGACTGCTTCCTTGCCGTTTTTGCACACCACCACCTGACTCACCATCTCCTTGAGCATGGCGGCGATCAGCTTGAGGTTGGCGGCGTTGTCATCCACCGCCAGCACCTTGATTGGCTGCAACTGGCGCGGCGCAGGTTGAGCAGGCAGCTTCTGGCGGCTCGATTCCGGCGAGAGCAGGGCGTGCAGCAGCTTGCGGTGGTTGACCGGTTTGGAGAGACAGTGCTGGGCGCCATGGGCCAGCATCGCTTCATAGAGCGCCGGCTCGTGGCTGCTGAGCAGCACTATGGTGTTCTGCTGCTGGCCGTTCAGTCTGTCGAGACGGCCGATCACCTGCTGCGGCGTATGCAGGGTGCTGCTGCCGATGATCACCATCTCCTGCTCGCTCATCTCGGGCCAGGGATCATCGCTGGTCAGTGGGTGCACGTCGAGGCGCCACTCCGCCAGCAGGGCGAGCAGAGAGGCTTGCGCGAAGGGATCCGGTTCCAGCAGCCAGAGCCGTTTGCCACGGATCCGATCCAGCGGCAGTTGATCGGTCTGGGGCAGGGGGGAGACCTCCACATCCAGACTGAACGAGAAGATGGAGCCTTTGCCGAGTTCCGATTCGAAGCGGATCTGGCCGCCCATCTGCTGCACCAGCTTCTGGGTGATGACGAGGCCCAGGCCCGTGCCGCCATAACGGCGAGAGATGGAGGAGTCGGCCTGATTGAAGGCCTGGAAAAGCTGATGTTGCTGCTCTTGGGAGATGCCGATGCCGGTATCACGGATCTGGACGTTGAGCCTCACCTTGTGGTTGCCACTGCCGGTCTGCTCGATATGGACATCCACGTTGCCCTGTTCGGTGAACTTGATGGCGTTGCCGGTGAGGTTGGTCAGCACTTGTTGCAGACGCATGGGGTCGCCGGTGAGGTAGTCCGGCACATCGGCATCCACCCGCAGGGAGAGCTCCAGCTGCTTGTCGTGGGCGCTGGGGCCGAGCAGGTGCATGGTCTCGTTGAGGGTGTCGCGCAGGCTGAACGGGATATGCTCCAGCTGCAGCTTGCCCGCTTCCAGCTTAGAGAAGTCGAGGATGTCGTTGATGATGCCAAGCAGGTTGCGCGCCGACTTCTCGATGGTCTGCATGTAGTCGGTCTGGCTCGGGGTCAGGCTGGTTTTCAGCAGCTGGCGGGTAAAACCGATGACCCCGTTGAGCGGGGTACGCAATTCGTGGGACATGTTGGCCAGAAACTCCGACTTTACCCGCGCCGCCTCCTGCGCCCGCTTCTTGGCCATGTCGAGCTCGACGTTCTGGATCTCGATCTGCTCCAGGGTTTCGCGCAGGTCAGAGGTGGCCTGATCGATATTCTGCTGCATCTCTTCGTGATATTCGGAGAGCGCCTTGGCCATGGCGTTGATGCCGTTTTTCAGCATATCCAGCTCGCCGGTGAGCTGGCCGCTGACCCGGGTATCGAGGCGCCCCTCCCTGATCTTGTGCACCGCCTGCACCATGTTGGTGATGGGCTGGGTCACGCTCTTGACCAGACGGAAGCCAAACAGGGTGCTGAAGGCCACCCCGATGAGCACCATGATCACCGCAAAGAAGGTGTCGCGGTATTGCAGCAACATGGCCCTGTCGGTCGCCATCTGCATCGAGATGTAGCCGATCATCGGCGGCTCTACATCGCTGGGCAGCGGGAAGCCATCCAGACTGGTTTCAGCCTGGATCGGGGTGCGCAAAATGATGTCGTCCCCCTGAAACGTCACGCTGGTCAGATCCGGAATGGGCTCGCCATCGGGCAGTCTGAGTCGGGTGAAATCCCGGTGATAGTTCGAGGTAACGAACAGCTGGTTGTCCTGGGTGAAAACAGCGATGGACTTGATAAAGGGAGAGTTCTTGCGATGGGTCAGACCAATCAGCCGCTTGAGGGATTCTCGGCTGTGCTGGGTCATCCCGTATTCACTGGCGATTGCCAGTGGTTCGATGATGTTGATCCCCTGATCAATGAGGTTGTTTTCCAGCTGCTGGTAGCGGTGGAAGGTGAAGTAACCGGCCATCAGGCCACCGATGATCAGGGTCGGCAGGATGGTGAAGGCGAGAACGCGTGCTCTCAGGCCATATTTGGTCATACGAACAGGCCACCAGTGAACAGGGTTGGCGATAGGGTTGATGGCAATACACGGGCTCTGTGGCCGTATTTGGTCATACTATTATTCTTGTGGGACAATACCCGGCAGCAGATTCCACAATCATGACATAGCCACCTATAGGCACCAAGTTTTATGGCCCAGTTTTTCAAGCCCCAAAAGAAGTCCACCCAGCTCCAACGCATTGAATTTACGATAGACACCCTCGATCACCACTGCGTCGGTATCGGTCGCCATCAGGGCAAGGCGATCTTCGTCGAGGGGGCTCTGCCCGGCGAGACCGTCAAGGCACGCATCACCGAAGAGAAAAAGCAGTATGGTCACGCCGCCTTGCAGCAGGTGGTGACCCCGGCGGCCAACCGTATCGCCCCCTTCTGCAGCCACTATCGCGAGTGCGGCGGTTGCAGTGCCCAGCACATGTCGGTTACCGATCAGCAAGCCGCCAAGGCGGCCGGACTGGTCAGCCTGTTCGAGCGGTTGGGCAACATCAAGGCGCCGGCACTGGAGCCGGTACTGACCGGTGAAGATCGTGCCTATCGCCGGGTCTGTCGTCTGGCCATCAAATTTGACAAAAACGGTCGCTGCACCCGGGTCGGTTTCCGCCGTCGCAACAGCAACGATCTGGTGGAGATCGACAGTTGCCCTGTGCTGGCCGAGCCGCTCTCTGCGCTGATTGCCCCGCTGCGTGAGTGCCTCAATCGCCTCAAGAGCCAGCGCGAGCTGGGCCATGCGGAGCTTATCCAGGCCGAGCAGGGGATCATGATGCTGCTGCGTCACACCGGCCGTCCCAATGAGGCGGATCGCGCCCTGCTGGTGGAGTTTGCAAAAACGCAGGGGATCGACCTCTATCTGCAGGCGGCGGATGATCGCATCGAAGCGCTGCAGCAACAATTTTCCCCGTCCTACTCGCTGGATGGCCTGTCTCTTGCATTTGCTCCCGGCGATTTCATTCAGGTCAACGGCCCCATCAACCAGAGCATGGTTGAGCAGGCGCTGACATGGCTCGGGGCGAGCAAGGATGACAAGGTGCTCGATCTCTTCTGCGGTATCGGCAACTTCACCCTGCCGCTGGCCCGTCAGGCTCGCGAAGTGGTGGGTGTGGAAGGTGAACTGGCCATGGTGCAGCGGGCCGAAGAGAACGCCCGTCGCAACGGCATCACCAATGCCCGTTTCTACAAAGCCGACCTGAGCGATGACATCGTCGGCATGTCCTGGGCGCGGGAAGGGTTTGATCTGGTGCTGTTGGATCCGGCTCGCCCAGGCGCGCTGGAAGTGATGGGACACGTCGTGAAACTTTCACCCAAGCGGGTGGTCTACGTCTCCTGTAACCCGGTCACCCTGGCGCGGGACAGTCAGGTGCTGGTGAGAGGGGGTTACCGTCTGGTGCGGCTCGGCATGCTCGACATGTTCCCTCACACCGGTCATCTGGAGTCCATGGCGCTGTTTGAACGGGAGTAAATGACTCATCAGTTCGGCGATGCCGGATAGGTCATCCGGCATGTTCGTTACTCTTTGAGCAGGTGTGTATATGAAGTAATCCTGCTCATCGGTACGGCGATGCGGATGTGTAATCTGGCATGTCTGCGGCTGTTTGAGCTGATGTGATTGGGGTAATCTAGACCCTCGTCGTTCGGCAGGGCCTGTTGGCGCGCTCTATTGTCTTTCTGGACAATATGCCTTGAAAAGTGCGCTGGATATCCCCATTTGAGGCAATCTCATGAGGGGAGAAAGTGACAGCTTTCGGCCCGATAATTTAAAGGATTGATACCATGGTTGCGGTTCGCGATATTCATTTGAAAGACAACTTCACCCTGGAAGAGTGGGTCAGCTCGCTCTCCTTGAGTGACAGTGAAAAGGATCAGCTGCGAACCGTCTACCAGTATTGTCTGACGCTCGGTGACGAGGCGTTGACCAGCAAGCTGCTGGTACGCGGCATCGAAATGGTGGGCATCCTGCAGATGCTCAGCATGGATATCGGTACCCTCAAAGCGGCCATCATCTACCCCTTCGTCGAAGCCGGTCTCATCAGCCAGGAGCGGATGGACGAGGATTTCGGCTCCAAGATCGCCAAGCTGGTGGAAGGGGTGCTGGAGATGGAAGCCATCCGCTCCCTGCAGACCCTCCATCGCAGCGAAACCTCGCCGGAGCAGGTCGACAACGTGCGTCGCATGTTGCTCGCCATGGTCGAGGATGTGCGCGCCGTGGTGATCAAGCTGGCGGAGCGGATCGCCTGCCTGCGGGAAGCGAAGACGGCAGATGAAGAGACCCGGGTGCTGATGGCCCAGGAGATCACCAACATCTATGCACCGCTCGCCAACCGTCTGGGCATCGGCCAGCTCAAGTGGGAGCTGGAAGATCTCGCCTTCCGTTATCTGCACCCGGATACCTACAAGCAGATCGCCAAGCAGCTCGACGAGAAGCGGCTCGACCGTGAGCGCTATATCCGCGAGTTTGTGCAATCCCTGCGTAATGGGTTGAAAGAGGCGGGAGTTGACGCCGAGGTGTACGGTCGGCCGAAACACATCTACAGCATCTGGCGCAAGATGCAGAAGAAGCACCTCGAATTCAACGAGTTGTTCGACGTGCGCGCGGTGCGGGTAGTGACCAAGCGGCTGCAGGATTGCTATGCGGCGCTCGGTATCGTCCATACCCAGTTCCACCACATTCCTCGCGAGTTTGACGACTATGTCGCCAACCCCAAACCCAACGGCTACCAGTCAATTCACACCGTAGTGGTGGGACCTGAGGGCAAGACGGTCGAGATCCAGATCCGTACCGACCAGATGCATCAGGATGCCGAGCTCGGCGTCGCGGCGCACTGGCGCTACAAGGAAGGGGCACAGGTAGGCGGCAAGGCCAACACCTTCGAAGACAAGATCGAGTGGCTGCGCAAGCTGCTCGCCTGGCAGGAAGATCTCTCCGAGAGCGGCTCCCTGCTCGAAGATCTGCGCAGTCAGGTGTTCGAGGACAGGGTCTACGTTTTCACCCCGAAAGGGGATGTCATCGACCTGCCGGCAGGCGCTACCCCGCTCGATTTTGCCTATCACGTCCACAGCATGATCGGTCACCGCTGCATCGGCGCCAAGATTGATGGCCGCATCGTGCCGTTTACCTACGCGCTGCAGACCGGCGATCAGGTGGAGGTGATCACCCAGAAAGAGCCGAACCCGAGCCGCGACTGGATGAACCCCAACGCCGGCTTCCTGCGCTCCAGCCGGGCGCGGGCCAAGGTGGCGACCTGGTTCAGAAAACTGGATCGGGACAAGAATATCGTGGCCGGTCGCGAGCTGTTCGAGAAGGAGCTGGATCGCCACAACCTCAGCATGTCCAAGATCGACAAGGGCAACATGCTGCGCCGCTTCAATCTGGAGAGCACCGACGATCTGCTGGCCGGTATTGGCAGCGGCGATATCCGCATCAACCAGGTGCTCAACTATCTCGACACCTGCTACAACAAGCCGACGGCGGAAGAGGAAGATCGCCGTCTGTTGGAGAAGCTGGAGCAGAAGGCCAATGCGCCGATGCGCCACAAGCCCAAAGACCACATCGTGGTGGAAGGGGTCGGCAACCTGATGACCCATATTGCCCGCTGCTGCCAGCCCATTCCGGGGGACTCCATTCAGGGCTTCATCACCATGGGGCGCGGGGTGTCCATCCACCGGGAAGATTGCGAGCAGTTGAAAGAGTTGTCACGGCGCAACCCCGAGCGGCTGATCGATGCGGTGTGGGGGGAGAACTACTCCGGCGGCTATGGCCTCACCATCCGGATCATCTCCAACGATCGCTCCGGCCTGCTGCGCGATATCACCACAGTACTGGCCAACGAGAAGATCAATGTGATGGGGGTGCGCTCACGCTCCAACGTGCGCGAGCAGACCGCCGAGATCGACATGGAGCTGGAGATTTACAACATCAACGCCTTCAACCGGGCGTTGGCCAAGCTCAGTCAGCTCAACGATGTGATCAGCGCCAAGCGGCTGTGATAGCGAACCGACCGGCCCCAGTGGCCGGTCTGCATTTACGACCCTTTTTGAACGAATCGAAAGCGAATATCCCATGTCCCAACGTTACGATCTGCCTCAACTGCTCGACATCATGGCTCGCCTGCGCGATCCGCAAAACGGCTGCCCTTGGGATCTGAAACAGAGCTTCCAGACCATAGTGCCGCATACCCTGGAAGAGGCCTACGAGGTGGCCGATGCCATCGAGACTGAAGATTGGCAGGGGCTGAAAGGGGAGTTGGGGGATCTGCTGTTTCAGGTGGTGTTTTACGCCCAGCTGGGTAAAGAGCGGGGCTTGTTCGACTTTGCCGATATCGTCGATACAGTGAGCGAGAAGCTCATTCGCCGTCACCCCCACGTTTTTTCCGATGCAGACCTCTCCAACGAGCAGGCGGTAAAAGCGAACTGGGAGGCGGAAAAAGCCAAGGAGCGCGCGGCCCTCGACAAAGAGAGCGTGCTGGACGACATCCCGCTCTCGCTGCCTGCCCTGACCCGCGCCGCCAAGATCCAGAAACGCTGTGCCACCGTCGGTTTTGACTGGAAGACGTTGGGGCCTGTGGTGGACAAGATCCACGAAGAGATCGACGAGGTGATGGAAGAGGCATTGATGGCCGATGTGGACGAGGCGCGGGTGAGCGACGAGCTCGGCGACCTGCTGTTTGCCACCGTCAATCTGGTGCGTCATCTGGGCAAGGATCCGGAGCAGGTACTGCGAGGCGCCAACGCCAAGTTCGAACGTCGTTTTCGTCAGGTTGAGCAGATAATCGCCGCAGAAGGCTTGAAAATGACCGATTGCACCCTCGAAAAGCTCGATGCCGCTTGGGATAAGGCGAAGGAAACCGAGCAAAGTTGATTTGGCGCAAGATGGGGGGGCGGTGAGCCTGATAGATTTTTGCTCATTGTTTGGGAGAGGGGTTTTTGGTATACTGTTTCCCCGTCCTGCTTCATCCCCGAAGCACCCCTTAAAATTCCCTAAACTTCTTTCAGGTTCAGCATGACGACCAAATATATTTTTGTTACTGGTGGCGTTGTTTCATCCCTCGGCAAAGGCATTGCCGCAGCTTCTCTGGCAGCCATTCTGGAAGCCCGTGGTCTGGATGTGACCATCATGAAACTGGACCCGTACATCAACGTGGATCCGGGCACCATGAGCCCGACCCAGCATGGTGAAGTGTTCGTAACCGAGGACGGGGCCGAAACCGATCTGGATTTGGGCCACTACGAGCGTTTCATCCGCACCAAGATGACCCGTCGCAACAACTTTACCACCGGCCGTATCTACGCCGACGTACTGCGTAAAGAGCGTCGTGGTGACTATCTGGGCGCCACCATTCAGGTTATCCCGCACATCACCAACGCCATCAAAGAGCGGGTGATTGCCGGTGCCGAAGGCCATCAGGTTGCCATCGTCGAAGTGGGCGGTACCGTAGGTGACATCGAGTCCCTGCCGTTCCTCGAAGCCATTCGTCAGCTGGCTGCCGAAGTGGGCCGCAACAACGCCATGTTCATGCACCTGACGCTGGTTCCTTACCTGGCTGCTGCCGGTGAAGTGAAGACCAAGCCGACCCAGCACTCCGTCAAAGAGCTGCTCTCCATCGGTATCCAGCCGGATGTGCTGATCTGCCGCTCCGACCGTGCCATTCCGGCCAATGAGCGCGCCAAGATTGCCCTGTTCTGCAACGTGCCGGAGCGCGCCGTCATCTCCATGAAAGACGTCGACTCCATCTACAAGATCCCGGCACTGCTGAAATCCCAGAACCTGGACTCCTACTTCACCGAGCGTTTCGGTCTGGAGTGCAAAGAGGCCGACTTGTCCGAGTGGGAACAGGTTATCTACGAAGAGGCCAACCCGACTGGTGAAGTAACCATCGGTATGGTCGGCAAGTACGTCTCCCTGCCGGACGCCTACAAGTCCGTCAACGAGGCGCTCAAGCACGGTGGTCTCAAGACCCGTCACTCCGTCAACATCAAGTACATCGACTCTCAGGATATCGAGACCCGTGGCGCCGAGCTGCTGGAAGGTCTGGACGCGATCCTGGTGCCGGGTGGCTTCGGTGAGCGCGGTGTGGAAGGCAAAATTCTGGCTGCCCAGTATGCCCGCGAGAACAAGATCCCCTACCTGGGTATCTGCCTCGGCATGCAGGTTGCCATGATCGAATTCGCTCGCAACGTGGCGGGAATGGAAGGGGCTCACTCCTCCGAATTCAAGAAAGATTGCGCGTATCCGGTCGTCGGCCTCATCACCGAGTGGGTGGATGAAGAGGGCAACGTCGAGACCCGTACCGAGAAGTCTGATCTGGGCGGTACCATGCGTCTGGGTTCCCAGCTCTGCCACCTGGTCGAAGATTCCAAGGTGCGTCAGATGTACGGCAGCCCGACCATTTACGAGCGTCACCGTCACCGTTACGAAGTCAACAACAAGCTGCTGCCGCAGATTGAAGCGGCAGGTCTGAAAGTGACCGGTCTCTCCGCCGACAAGAAGTTGGTGGAAATCATCGAGATCCCGGATCACCCCTGGTTCGTGGCTGCGCAGTTCCACCCGGAGTTCACCTCTACTCCTCGTGATGGCCACGCTCTGTTCGCCGGTTTTGTGAAGGCGGCAGGCGAGTATCAGAAGCGTAATTTGAAGTAATTGAAAATAAATGCGGTTGGGGCACTGTGCCACAGCCGCTTTTTTTGGCATATTTTTGTTGTTTTTTTACGAAACCTGAGGAAATACACATGTCCAAGATCGTTAAAGTGATCGGTCGTGAAATCATCGACTCCCGTGGTAACCCGACCGTTGAGGCCGAAGTTCACCTGGAAGGTGGTTTTGTTGGTATGGCAGCCGCTCCGTCTGGCGCGTCCACCGGTTCCCGCGAAGCGCTGGAACTGCGTGACGGCGACAAGAGCCGTTTCCTGGGTAAAGGCGTGCTGAAAGCCATCGAAGCTGTAAACGGCCCGATCGCTCAAGCTCTGCTGGGTAAAGATGCCAAGGACCAGGCCACCGTTGACCAGATCATGATCGACCTCGACGGTACCGAGAACAAATCCAAGTTCGGCGCCAACGCCATCCTGGCTGTTTCTCTGGCTAACGCCAAAGCTGCCGCTGCTGCCAAAGGCATGCCGCTGTACGCCCACATCGCCGAGCTGAACGGCACCCCGGGTGTTTACTCCATGCCGCTGCCGATGATGAACATCATCAACGGTGGTGAGCACGCCGACAACAACGTCGACATCCAGGAGTTCATGATCCAGCCGGTTGGCGCCAAGACCCTGAAAGAAGCCGTTCGCATGGGCGCAGAAGTGTTCCACAACCTGGCCAAAGTGCTGAAGTCCAAGGGCTACAACACTGCAGTTGGTGACGAAGGTGGTTTCGCTCCGAACCTGAAATCCAACGCCGAAGCGCTGGAAGTTATCGCTGAAGCCGTTGCCGCTGCTGGTTACAAACTGGGCACCGACATCACCCTGGCTATGGACTGCGCTGCTTCCGAGTTCTACGACGCAGAGAAGAAAGAGTACAACCTGAAAGGCGAAGGTCGTGTCTTCACCTCCAACGGTTTCTCCGACTTCCTGGCTGACCTGACCACCAAGTTCCCGATCGTCTCCATCGAAGATGGCCTGGACGAATCTGACTGGGAAGGTTTCGCCTACCAGACTGCTGAGCTGGGCAAGAAAATCCAGATCGTGGGTGACGACCTGTTCGTAACCAACACCAAGATCCTGAAGCGCGGTATCGACAACGGCATCGCCAACTCCATCCTGATCAAGTTCAACCAGATCGGTTCCCTGACCGAAACTCTGGCTGCCATCAAGATGGCCAAAGACGCTGGCTACACTGCCGTCATCTCCCACCGCTCCGGTGAGACCGAAGACGCTACCATCGCCGACCTGGCTGTTGGTACCGCAGCTGGCCAGATCAAGACCGGTTCCATGAGCCGTTCTGACCGTGTTGCCAAGTACAACCAGCTGATCCGTATCGAAGAAGCTCTGGGTGCCAAAGCTCCTTTCCGCGGTCTGAAAGAAGTTAAAAACCAGGCTTAATTTGCTGGTTTGCCAGCCTCGGCTGGAATGAAAAAACCGGAACCCTTGGGTTCCGGTTTTTTTATGCCTGATCCTTGCCACAACGGCCTGAGAGGCTAGGGGGTTGTCGGGGTCAGATAAAGGTGAGCGTGCGCTGATAGCGCCCTGCATGCGCCTTGAAGCCCAGCTTTTCAAACAGGGCGATAGAACGGACGTTATCTGCATCGATCTCTGCGGTGAGGCAGGTGACCCCCAGTGTAGTGGCGTGGGCGAACAGTAATCCCAGCGCCTCCGACATAAACCCTCTGCGCCAATAGGCCGCATTGAGCAGGCAGCCTACCTCGCAGCAGTGGCCCGCCTCGCTGAAACTGTGCAGGCCGCAGGTGCCGATCACCTTATTGCCCTCCCGTTCGACAATCGCCCACTCCAGCGACTCACCCGTTTGCTCCAGCAGCACCACGCTCGCCATCATCTGCGCCACCATGGCGGGAGAGGTAAAGCAGGGATCAGAGGCAAACTCCATGGTCAATGGATTGCCATAAATCTCGAACAGATCGGCAGTATCGTGCGGGCCAATGGTGCGCAGCGCAATCCGTGTGCCGGTTAAGTCGGGCTTCATAAATCTCCTTGCGCGGGTGTTAGCCAGCAAAGATACAGGTGAATACAGAGATCATGTGAAAGTCGGTCTCTAAAGGAAACTGCTGCTATCACGAATATTGTTATCGTGAAAGTCCGATTACATTATTGCTAATAAAAACTATTGGCCTAATTTTTTTTTGTTATTCTCACATGTTGCCTGATAAATTATTTGACTGTAACCAAGAGCTAGATCTTCAATAAAATCTTCCCCAATTGTAGGAAATCCATATACGAGAGGCTCGCTTTCTATGATCTTGAATAGATCATACAGGTAGCTGCTAGCTTTATTGTAAACATGTACAACTCCAAATGGCCGATTCATTATAATTTCTTTATTTAATTCTTCTTCACTAATGATATTGTATTGATCGCCTGTTATGTCAATTGCAACATCATTTATTTCTAGCCAGTAATGGGTTATGTTTTTATTTTTTCCTGTGGCTCCACTTATACCTTTAATCTCCATATTTGGCCATAACAAAAGAAAATGATAGGCTAAAAGCATAGAAGATAACTTACAACTCATAATTGGAAAGCACTCAATTACTAGCTTTGTGTTTTTCTTATCACACCTCTCAAGTAAACCCCTGAATTTAGTTGCTTCCTCTTCTATTTCAGTGATTGTCGGCAAAAATTGACACTCCTTGATTACACATTATTCTGGGTATAAAACCTTGCCTGTTTCTGTAATGGTAATTATTTTTTTCTTTTGAAGTACTATGGCAATTTTCTCTTTATCTGCATCAGATATTCCGCCCTGGAATTGAAACATTGCGCCGATGGAGTTTAGAAGGGTACTTTTCTTTGCCGGCTTTAGTTTCAGCAGTCGCTCAGCGACATAGGTGATATTGTTTATGTCATTGGCCGGTCCTTCCGGTTTTCTTTGCACTGGATACTCTTCTTCTTCCTGCTTTCTTGCTAATTGAATTAGAAGTTGGGCAAGCCTGAACTTATCTCGGTAGCTAAGTTCTTCGCATATTTTAGCAATCTCTTCGTATTTCATTACTAGTCTCCATGCTGAGTTATTGAATTTAATATAATGCTAATTTACGTTGCCATTAACTTATTGGTACTAAACTCAAGATCAAAAAATAAAGATAGCCATCGAGATTTAAATGGCAGAGTACTTGATAGTACCTCTCGAATATTTTTATGTACCTAGTGCAGTAAGCCAGTAAGAACAATAGTCTTCTCCGTCATAAATAGAAGAACTCAATTGTTCGATGTTTTTTGAACCAATTCTAGCGGTACAGTGCAGACTTACCTCCCTGATAGCAGGTAGTAAAAAACAAACCTCATATCTATTTAATTTGTTAACTTTTTCTTCTTTTTCTAGAAAAACGAGTCTATCATTTATCAGAGTTTTGATTTTAGCGTATTTTTCAGATATCAACGCGATATTTACATGTGAATTATCAAATAAGTCCATGAGTTCAGAAAAGTCTTTTTTCAGGTTTTCTAGTTCTGTTTTTACGTTCATTTTCGTCATTACTATTCCTAATAATATGTATAACAGTGATTAGACATAAAGAGGCGATGCTTTTATGTTTGATCCTTCTGTATGATCATTGCTATATTGTCAATAAGCTGAAAAATCAATTTATAATAATGTTGTAATTTTAGCTTGAAATTATGACTTTGCTTTACCTTTGGCAATGTAAAAGTGCTGTAATAATGAAATTATAACACCACCATTTTTAGCAAAATGTAATTACCTCATAGTTCATTACGGACCTCATATTAATAGTATTTCACTATATTGCTAAAACTGAATTTTAACTGATTCCACATTGCGCGTTGCCTCGCCATGATAAACCGCTTCGATATTATTGCCGTCCGGATCGAGCACAAAGGCGGCGTAGTAGTCGGGGTGGTAATTACGCTCACCGGGGGCGCCGTTATCTTTGCCGCCATTGGCCAGTGCGGCCTGATAAAAGCGATCCACCATGGCGCGATCTTTTGCCTGAAAGGCAAGGTGGTGGCGACCGGTCAACACCCCCAGTGCGGCGGGGCTGTCGACAGCGGTGACAAACAGTTCGTCTGCCCAGAAGTAGCCCTCACCTGTGCCGCCCAGCGGAATATCGAGGGTGGTGAGAATGGCCGTATAAAAGCGCTGGCTGGCGACCAAATCTTTGACCACCAGTTGGATATGGTCGATCAAGCGACCACGATGCAGGGTTTGTGTTTCCATACACCACCTTGATTTGCATGTTGTGGATGAGTCAGCGGCTTGCCGGTCAGTTTGTTTGGATCAAAAAGGGACCGGGCGAGATATGGCATGGCTACCGCCCCTGAATTTCAGCTTCCAGTCTGCTGCGTTTCACCAACGGGATGGGGTTGGCATGGCTCATGGGAGACTCCGACGAGGCAAGTGTTGCCAAATGGCAATATTAACCATGGCGCTGTGGAGAGAAAGCTCAATATTGAGATTTTCTGTGCAAGATCAATAAATTAATCAAATGTCACCTACGATTGATGACGCGCCGAGATAGCGTGAACAACCATTCTTGAACTATCTCCATAGAATATTCATGGTCATATCCGGCTTGAACCAGCATAAAACTCTTTGTTATTGTCCGCCTCCCCCGCCGAAATAGCTTATTTATCTATAAATCAACAGGATAGCATTATGTGGTGGCGTCGCGGGGGCATCTGCTATCGGGAAGGAGAGTTATGAAGTCGCAGTTCAAAGTGGCGCTGGCCATGTTGGCCCTGTTCGTCGTCCAAGGCTGCACAGCCCCGGATTCATCCACCAAGCACAATGCACCCGGCCCGGTGCTGACAGTGCATTACGAAAGCGCCCCCCTGATCCCCGTCACCATAGCGGGTGAGCAGTACCAGTTTTTGCTGGATACCGGGGCCAGTATCACCTTTATCGATCGTCGTCTGGCCAGCCGTTTCAAGGCGCTGACCTTAAGCGAATTGCCCAGGGCCTATCAGGCTGATTTTGCCACTGTGAGCAGCGTGTCGAGCCAACTGGGCAGCGAGCAGCTTGGCTTTGTTGAGCCGCAGCCCTTCTCGCTGGGGTCGGTCACCATTGATGACAGCGATCTGTGGGCAACAGTTGATTTTGATCTCTTCTCCCAGTCTCTTGGCAGCCGTATCGATGGCATCCTCGGGATCGACACCATCCGCCGTTTCAACTGGGTGTTTGATCGCGACAGGCATCAGCTCACTGCCTCGTTGACGGCACCGTCGGCAGCCACTTTCGAGCGTTGCATCGGCTATGAAGACAGCTACAACCGCTCCCCGGCAGTGTATCTGACCCACGGCGAGAGCAGCGTGCGCATGTATCTGGATACCGGGGCCGATCAGAGCTATGCCGACCATGCCTTTATCGACTTTATGGCCAGCCAGAAGGCGATCTCTGGCGAAGATGCGATGCCACGCAAAGGGGTGGATGCCAGCGGTATGGTGGAGGGGCGTGAACATATCCTCACCGGCCTGCACTTTGATGAGCGCCAGCTCGGTGAGCTGCGCGTGTCGGAAAACAGCAATGAGCAGTATGGTCTGGGGCTGGATTTTGTTAACCGCTTCAATCGCTTTGCGATCATGCCCGGGCGGATGATGCTCTGCTACGACGCCGACAGCCTGGCGCGCAAAGTGCCGCCAGTCCTGCGCAATATCGGGGTGCGTTTTGATGGCAAGCATCTGCAGGTCTACTACAGCGACGAACGGGATCTTGCCCCCTATGGTCTGGCCAACGGCGACATTCTGGAGCAGATCAACGGGGTGGCTTATCGTCCCCTCGATATCGACAAGGTGCGTGAACTGCTCAGCACTAGCAAGCCGGGGTCGCTCAAGTTGCGGATTGTGCGGGAAGGAAAACCGCTGGATATCGCTATCTAGTCAAGGTGGGGGGCGGCAAGACGAGCCGCCCCCATGAGCCTCAGCCCTTGGTCGGATTTTCCATGCAGGTGAGGGTTGGCTGGCCGTAACGCTCCAGCGTGGCGTCGTCCCCCTTGGTGAAGAAGGTGAGGTTTTGCCCTTCATAACGGGCGCCGCTGGCGCTGGGGGCTTCATAGGCGAGCACTTGTTGCTGCTTGTCGCCCTCGCTCAGGTTGATCACCGCGGCGGGCAGCTTGGCATCGTTATAGAAGTAGGTAGAGAGAGTGACGCTCTTGCCGCACTTGTAGTTGACCGGAGCCGGCACCATCAGCTGGCCGCCGCTGATCTGCAGTTCGGTGATCCGCAGCAGGTAGTTATCCTCCACACACTGGCGCAGATCCTGCCCCTTCCAGCAGTCGTTGCGACCCTTGATCCAGCCGCGCTGCATGGCGCGCTCGGTCTTGAGCTGCTCGGGAGAGAGCGCAGCAATCGCCTTGGGGTAGAGGGCCGCCAGTTCGTTATCAAGGGCGGCCAGTCCGGCATCCTTGCAGATCAGGGTTTCGACCGACCCGGAGGCTTTGGTGCAGTCAAAGGAGGGGGTTGCGGCGCTGGCCAGCAGAGGGGCAAACAGCAGGGTGGCAAGCAAGGTCTTGTTCATCGATAGATTCCAGCAATGAGGAGGGCATATCTGCCTACTACAGCACACTCTACAGGGCAATGCAGCAGGGGAGCCGAGCGCATTTTGCGCAGCTGCGTGTGCTGGCGACCGGTTTTGCCGCGCTACTCCAGTGGGGAAGGGCGCGGTTGCTGGATGAGGCCAGCTTGTTTGAAAACCGCTCAGGAGTGGTCGCTATTTTGAGCATTCAGACAGGCTTTGAGCATTGCACTTTCACTCCTGTTCGAGAGGCGTGCTAGATTTGCCGCCTTTTCTTAATAACAAGAAGGTTAGCTATGTTCAGGTTGATGACGGGGGCCTTGCTGGCCATCATGCTGTCCGGTTGTGCGGCCATGTTTAACGGCACAAGCCAGCAGGTTTCCATTCGCAGTCAGGATCCCGATGCGGAGATCTACGTCAACGATATGCTGCTGGGCCACGGCAATGTGATCACCTCGTTCAAGAAGAAAGAGGAGTACACCATCACGGTCAAGCGTGCTGATTGCTACTCGGTGACGGTGCCGGTCTCCAAGTCGTTCGATGCCACCACCCTGCTCGGGATCTTTGTCGATTTCGGCGTGGTCTCCATTCTGGTGGTCGATGGGGTTGGCACCGGCGCCTGGCAGAAGTTTGATCAGAATGCCTTTATCGTTGACCCCATCTGCAAGAAAGCCTGATCGTTATTGATGGGGCATCGGGTGATGTATCCAGATACAGATCTTTGCTGATGTGAAAAACCCGACACTCCTGGCCGGAATGTCGGGTTTTTTGTGGCCGCGATAAAGGGGGAGGCGGCTTGCCCGGTCGATCAGGCCAGCGCCAGTTGCTGACTGCGGGCGCGCCACAGCCGCTCGTGGAAGAAGAACACCACGGTGTTGATGGCCGGTTCGATCATCGCCATCACGCCGCCGGTGAGCAGCTCGCCACTCAGCAGGAAGGCCACTCCGAAGGCCACCGAGAAGTGGACCACCGCGAAGCTGCTGGTCTTGGCCTGCAGGCTGTGATTTGGCTTGAGCGTGTGCCAGCCAAGGTCATGAAAGTAGAAGGCGACCGTGTTGACGGCGGGCTCGATCAGGGCGATCAGACTGGCGGTCAGCAGCTCACCGGTCAGCAGGTAAGCCACGGTAAAGGCGACACCGAAGTGCAGGATGGCAAAGCTGATGGTCTTTTTCATGATGGCGGCTCCCTCTGTTGATGATGAGAGTATCCGCCGAAATGAGATTAAATGAAAACTATTCTCATCTATTGCCAGAATAGAGAGAACCTATCAACGGGCGAGTGGCCGGTGTGGTTCAGCGGTTGCCAATCGCAGCCAAGGCGATAAAGTACAGGTTCTTCACACTTGCCCATGAAAAAGGATCTTTCATGAATATCAATGCCACCCTGCTTGGCCAGTTCATTGCGTTGCTGATGGTCATCGTCGGCCTCATCGCCTGGCGACTGGCGCGCCGCAAGAGCGAGCATCCGGCGCTGGTCACCCTTATCTGCTCCCTGCTCTGTCTGTTTCCGCCCTTTGGCCTGCTGGCCTTGTTGCTGGTGGCGCTGAAACAGGATCTGCCTGTCCGCTCATAGGGGGAGCAGGCTCAGGCTGCCGCACACACCGGCCGCACCAATAGCAAAAGCCCCGTGATGGGGCTTTTGCTTTTGAACTCGGTGAGCGCCGTAGGGGCGGGGGATTAATCCTCGGCCTTGTTGAGCCACTCCACCTTGTACTGGGCGCCAGCACCCTGTGCCAGCTTGGCGCAGAGGGGCTTCAAGAAGGCTTCAATCTGCTCGTCCAGCATCCAGGGCGGGCTGATGATCAGCATGCCTGAGCCGTTCATGCCCCAGTCGGCAGTCTGACCGGCCACTTCCAGCTCGGCCACCAGCACGTTGCCGAAGTTCTCCCGCTTGATGGCTCGCAGCATGTCGCGGGATTTGTCCGCCTCCTGCCCGAGGATCGGATACCAGAGGGCGTAGATGCCGGTGGCCCAGCGTTTCTGCGCCTTTTTCAGGGTGTCGACCACGGCGAAGTAATCTTCCTTGAGCTCATAGGGCGGGTCGATCAGCACCAGCCCGCGGCGCGGGGTCGGCGGCAGCAGGGCGATCAGCCCCTCGAAGCCGTCACGGTGGTGCACGGCGACGCGGGGGTCATAGCCCATGTTGGCGCGCAGATCTTCGACCTCGTTGTTGTGCAGCTCCATCAGCGCCAGCTTGTCGTGCTCGCGGGTGAGGCGACGGGAGAGCTCCGGCGAGCCGGGGTAGTAGTGCAGCTCGCCATCGCTGTTCATCTCTTCGATGATGCCGAGATAGGGGGCCATGGCAGACCATTGGGCCCGCTCGTCCCACAGGCGGCCGATGCCATCGGCATACTCGGCCTTCTTCTGGGACCAGTCGCCGCGCAGGTCGTAGAGACCGCCACCGGCATGGGTGTCCAGCACGATGAAGGGTTTCTCCTTCTTCTTGAGGGACTCGATGATCAGGGCCTGAACGGCGTGTTTCAGCACGTCGGCATGGTTGCCGGCGTGAAAGGCGTGGCGATAGCTCAGCATATTAGATCTCTGAGGGGGCCCTGCTGGGCACCCAGTAACGATAGATAGTTCAACAAATTGCGGCTGTTGCCGCGAAACAGGGAGAGGCTGCGCAGGGTCTGCAACAGGACGCCCTGTTGCAGCCGCTCCAGCTCCAGTTCGTGGGCCAGCATCGACTGATACTGCTGCTCGTCGAGCCGCGCCTTGGCGCTCTGGCGCAGGGCGCGCCACGGGGTCAGCACCGCCTCGGTCTGCACCAACGCCGGTTGCAGGTCGGTGAGATCGACCACGATGCCGAGCTGATCGAGCCGGTGCAGCAGCAGCGCGAGATTGACGTTGCCCCCCTGCTCCTGCACGGTGAGCCAATCCTGGCTGCGCTCACCATAGACCTTGCCGCTCCAGTGCCAGAAGCCGATCGGCGTCGGCAATTCGTGGACCGCGACCCGCTCGCTGGCCATCAGCTGTTCGTCACGCAAAGAAGGCTTGCTCCATGGTTTCCAGCTCTTCGGAGAGGCTCATCCACTCCAGCTCCACCTCTTCCAGCTGCTCCTTGAGGGGGCCCTGGGATTTGAGCAGTTCGGAGAGCTTGGTTTTAGCGCTCTCTTCGTAGATGGCGGGGTCGGCCAGTTGGCTCTCGATGTCGCCAAGCTTGCCCTGCAGCTTCTCCATGCTCGCTTCGAGCTTTTCGAGCTTCTGGCGCAGTGGACGGGTTTGCTGGCGGAACTCCGCCTCGCGCCGCTTCTGATCCTTGCGCGCCACCGCCGAATTGGCAGAGACGGGGCCATCGGCCGGTTTGGAGTTGGCCTCTTTCTCCTGCTCGCCGAGCCACTTGTGGTAGTCGTCGAGATCGCCGTCGAACGGCTCGACCCGACCACCGTGCACCAGATAGAAGTCGTCGGTGGTGGTACGCAGCAGGTGGCGATCGTGTGATACCACTACCATGGCCCCTTCGAAGCCTTGCAGCGCCATGGTCAGGGCGTGGCGCATCTCCAGATCCAGGTGGTTGGTCGGTTCATCGAGCAGCAAGAGGTTCGGCTTTTGCCAGGTGATCAGCGCCAGCACCAGCCGCGCCTTTTCGCCGCCGGAGAAGGGGGCCACCTTGTCGAGCGCCTTGTCACCGTGGAAGCCAAAGCTGCCCAGATAGTTGCGCAGCTCCTGCTCGGTCTTGTCCGGCGCGAGGCGCACCAGATGATCGAGCGGGGTGTCGTCCAGACGCAGGGTCTCCAGCTGATGCTGGGCAAAGTAACCGATGCTCACCCCGGCGCTCACTTCCAGCTTGCCGGAGAGCGGCGGGTTGGAGCCCGCCAGCATCTTGATAAAGGTAGATTTACCGGCGCCGTTGCGACCGAGCAGACCGATACGGGAACCGGGTACCAGATTGAGTTTGATCTTCTCGAGGATCACCTTGTCACCGTAACCGGCAGAGAGGTTCTCCATGGCGATGAGCGGGGTCGGCAGGGCCGAGGGCTCGCGAAACTCGAAGCTGAACTCGGAGTCGGCGTGGGCGGGCAGGATCTTCTCCATCCGCTCCATCGCTTTCAGGCGGCTCTGGGCCTGACGGGCCTTGGAGGCCTTGTAGCGGAAGCGGTCCACATACGCCTGCATGTGGGACATTTCCCGCTGCTGCTTCTCGTACATCGACTGCTGCTGGGCCAGATGTTCGGCGCGCTGCAGTTCGAAATCGGAGTAGCCGCCGGTGTATTCGTTGAGTTTGCCGTTCTCGATATGGATGATGCGGCTGATGACCGAGTCGAGGAAATCGCGGTCGTGAGAGATCAGCACCAGCGTGCCCTGATAGCCCTTGAGCCACTTCTCCAGCCAGATCACCGCATCGAGATCCAGGTGGTTGGTCGGTTCATCCAGCAGCAGCAGATCGGAGCGGCAGAGCAGCGCCTGAGCGAGGTTGAGGCGCATGCGCCAGCCACCGGAGAAACTGCGCACCGGCGAGCTCAGCTGCTCGTCGCTGAAACCGAGGCCGTGCAGCAGTTCGGCGGCGCGGGCGCGAATGCTGTAGGCGCCGATGGTATCGAGGCGGCCGTGCAGCTCGGCCACCAGCAGACCATTGTCATCCTGCTCGGCCTGCACCAGCTGAGCTTCCAGCGAGCGGAACTCCTTGTCGCCGTCGATCACATACTCGAGCGCGGAGCAGTCGAGCGCCGGGGTCTCCTGCGCGACGCCTGCAATCTGCCAGCCAGCGGGCAGGCTGAAGGTGCCGCTGTCGATGGCCAGCTCGCCCCGTACCAGTGCAAAAAAGGTGGACTTGCCACAGCCGTTTTTGCCCACCAGACCCACTTTGTGGCCGGGGTGAATGGTGGCGGAGGCGTTGTCCAGCAGCTTGCGGCCGCCGCGGATCAGTTCGATTTGACTGGCAACTATCATGGGTGGGATCTGCTTGCTCAAAATGGAGGAGAAAAACTGGCGCGGATCTTACGTGAAATGACGCTGATTTGCACTGTAGCGAAGGGCTGGCCACTGGCTGGCGCTGCAAAAACATGCCATAACAGAGAAACCAGTTTGGTTACGGGAGGTTAGCATGCATATCAGGGATATTATGACGACCCGGGTCGCCACCGTTTCAATGGATGATCGACTCCGAGTCATCAGGGATATCTTCGAGCAGGCACACTTTCGCCATCTGCTGGTGCTGGAAGAGGAGGAGCTGGTAGGGGTCATCTCGGATCGGGATCTGTTCCGCGCCATCAGCCCCTATCTCGACTCCGAAGCTGAGATGAGCCGCGATACCGAAACCCTCAACAAGCGGGCCCACCAGATCATGAGTCGTCAGCTCGTCACCATCGCTCCCCATCTCACCGTGCGCGACGGCGTCAAGCTGATGCTGGAGAAGGGGGTATCCTGCCTGCCGGTGCTGGAGAATGGCGCCCTGGTCGGCATCATCAGCTGGAAGGATTTTCTCAAGGCGGCGCTGGAGAGTGATGCGCTGGGCTGAGCCCGGGTACATAACAGTCATCTGTCACCGTAGCTGCTTGTGCCCGTCCTTGAGGGCCATAAGGGTACACGAAATGAATAGAGGGGAGCCAAGGCTCCCCTCTCTCTATGTGGTGGCTGGTGGCGCAGGTAAGTGCACCCCCTGCTGCTTCATCATGACTCCGGGGGCCCCTTGGCCAGGCTGGATGGGCCACTGCCGGAGAGGTGCGGCTGCAAGTGGGTGCGGATCTCCTGCAGAGTACGCTGGTACTGCTGGGCATGTTGATCCAGAAACGCAGGGCTGTGCTTGAGGCGCCGCTCCAGGGTATCGACCAGCAGCGCTACCTTAGGGGCAGCCATGCCCGTCGGCCAGCTGTGTTGCAGCAGTTCCAGCAATTGCCAGGCATCGCCGGGCAGGGCAGGGAACTCCTCCAGCAACTGCAAGCCGGCCTGCAGAGCCAGTTGATAATCACCTTTTTGTATCCCCTGATGGCGGGTCTGGCGCAAGCTGGTCAGGCGCTGCTCCCGCGTCGTCAACCGTTGGCCCAGTTCCGTTAGCAGATGGTGAAACAGTTTACGGGTCAGTGGGTGGGGCGCGACACGGTCACGGTAGTGTGCCAGTTGGGCGAGATAACGCTGGGCATGATGGGGCAGGCCACAAAACTGACAGACGGCAAAGCCCAACAACAGGGTGAGATGGTTCTCGCTCGCCTGGTTGGGTTGATGGTGGGCGATCAGGATCAACGCCTCGTCGAAGCAGTAATCCAGTCCCTGCATCAGTGCTTGCAGCAGCTCGTACTCCTGGGGAGGCAGGTTCACTGTTCGCTGCAGGTGGGTCCACTCCTGTTTCAGGGAGCGGATCCGGTTGCTGGACGGTGCATGCCACAGTACCGCCAGCATGGCATTGATCATGAAGTGGTCGATGGCCAACCGGACGCGCAGCTCACTGAAATAGTGAAGATTCAGGGTGCTGGCTTGTTCCAGTACCTTCCTCTCGTCTTGCTGTAACAGTCCCAGAATCATGGCCAGCTGATGCCAGCGTGGTTGATGAGGGCGGACTTGCTGCAGCTGCACCATGGTCTCCCAGGCTGCCTGCCACTGATGTTGGTGCAGCTGGCTGGCGAGTTGCAGCTCCAGTCGGGTGGCGGTCGGCAATATGGCCTGATGACGCTGCAAGTCAGTTTCGGCACTCTGCAGTTTGCCCAATCCCAACATGGCGTAAAACAGTCCGACCCTTGGCCAGCTTGCCCGATACTCGTTGGCACACAGGGCATAATGCTGAGCGGCAGTGAGCTGTTCGCTGGATTGCAGCAGCAGGTAGCCCTTGAACCGATCCAGCCAGGGGGCAAGGGGGCGGTTGTCCCGTTGATAGAGCAGGTCTTCACAGAGTGCGGTCGCCAGTTTCCACTCCCGCAGCAGGGCCGGAGGGGCGAGGGTGTGGGTCATTTTGCTCAGTTGTGCCAACTGCTTGAGCACAGTCGTGAGCTCTCCTGCCATGAAGGGGAGTGGCAGATGGAGGGAGAAGTAGAGGTCCGAGGGGAGAAAATCCTGCTCGTTCTGGTCCGCATCCAGCAACAACAGGACGCAGGCGGGTTGCAGCAGGCCGAGGTAGTGTGCCTCATGCAGCAGGCGGGCGCCGTCATGGCCCAGTTTTCTATTTTGCTGGCAGACAATGGCATCGAATGGCTGTTGTTGCAGCAGGGTGAGCAGACCGCTGCGTTCCTGACCCGGATGGCTGTGGTGGTGGATCCGTTCAGCAGGAATACCCTGTTCGGTCAGTTCTCTGGTGATGGCGCTACGGAGCAGGGGATCCTCTTCGAGCAGCAGTATCGTCATGCACGCGTCCTTTCAATACTCCACGAGTAGATCAGAGTAGACCCAAGAGGAACATAGCGACAACTCTGCGGAGGGAGGAAAAGTGACAGTAGTCAGCGCGGGAAGGGAGAGGGCACTATAGGTGGTTACCGGGAGCCATGTACCCCGGTGAGAAAGACACACTCTGTTTGACGGATCAGGTGTGAACCACTCCCTAGTTTCCCTTGCCAGCTGACTTCGAGCTTGCCGAGGCGGCCCAGATGGCGCAGCTCGAACTCGTAGCGCTGGCAGAGGTTGTCCTGGGGCAGGCTCGCCATCCCTGCAGGCAGTCGGTATTGATAGCGCAGGAGTGGCCCATCCTCCAGCGTGCTGGCCACCGGCACCAGCCCCTCTGGGGTGGGCTGCGGCGCCCCGAGTGCGCGGCGCAAACTGAGCGGCGCATCGATCGCCTTTTGATAGTGCAGGCCGTTCATCGCCGCCAGCTCCTCTTCCAGCCGTTGCAACTCCCCTTCCAGTCCATTGAGCGCGGCCCCCAGCTGCTGGTGGGTCGTTGATGAGGCGCAGCCACCCAGCAACAGGGTGGCAAGCAGCAGGGCGGCTCTGATGGGGGGCACGGCATCTCCTTGGCAATGACGATGAAGCGTGAAGGTCAGGTCGGCTGGCCTGACTATAGCAGGGGATTGCTCGGGGGCGTCCCCTGCAGCAGTTGGGCCAGACGGGCCAGCCCCTCGCCGACCCGGGCGTCGGTGGCGGGTTGGCTCAGGCTCAGGCGCACCCCCTGCGGAGCGGCAAACTGACCGGCGGCGAAGTGTTCCCCGCTCGCCACGCCAACGTCAAGGGCATCGGCGGCGGCAGCAAACTGCTGGCTGCGCCAGGGCTCAGGCAGTGGCAGCCAGGCGTGCATGCTGCCCGGCTGCCAGCGGGCGGCGGGCAGCAGGTGGCGCAGCAGTTCGCCACGGCGTTTGAGGATCTCCCGCTGCTGCTCGACCAGCGGCATGATCTGGCGCTGACTGACCATTTTGCAGGCGAGCTCGATCAGCAGCGGGCTCACCATCCAGCTCGACAGCCGCATGGTCTGGGCGAAGGCGCTGCGCAGGGCCGGGGGCGTCAGCACGAAGCCCACCCGCAGGCCGCCGCAGGCGATCTTGGCCAGACTGCCCAGATAGATGACCCGCTCCGGCGCCAGATTGACCAGAGGGATCACAGGTTGCTGGGGCAGCAGGCCGTTGACGTCATCCTCGATGATCAGCAGATCGTGGCGACGGGCGATGGCGACGATGGCCTCCCGCCGCGCCAGACTCATGATGGCGGTGGTGGGGTTTTGCAGGGTCGGGGTGAGGTAGAGCAGCTTGGCCCGGCGGGTACGGCAGGCGGCGTCTAGCGCCTCGGGCTGCAGTCCCTCCTCGTCCATCGCCAGCCCCACCACCTGATTCTTCAGTTGGCGAGCGTTGCCCAGCATGCCGGGGTAGCTCAGCCCCTCGCACAGGATGGTCTCCCCCACGCAGCCGGTCGCCAGCAGCGCCAGCATGATGCCGTGCTGGGCGCCGTGGCTGAACAGCAGGCGATCCTCACTGCAGGCCACCCCTTGCTCCGCCAGCCAGTCGACAAACTGCTGGCGCTGATCCGGTCGTCCCGCCTCCTTGTCGTAGCCGAGCAGGGCGTTGAGATCCCCGTCCGCCACTTCCCCCAACATGGGGCGAATGATGGCCGCCCGATCCAGCTGCACCGGCAGGTTCTGCCACAGCTCGATGCGGTGCCCCTCCTCCTGGCGGATCACCCACTCATTGGCGGGATCCGTGTTCGCTCCCTTGACCCAAGTGCCGTGTCCCACCCGGGCGGCCAGCAGGCCACGCCGCTCCGCCTCGCTGTAGGCGCGGGTGACGGTGCCGACGGTGACACCCAGACGATCCGCCAGGGATCGGTGGGTTGGCAATCGGGTCTGCGGTGGCAGCTCGCCATTCACGATCCCCTGTTCGATCGCTTTGACCAGCTTGAGGTAGAGGGGGCCATCGAAGGCCGCAAGGTCGGGCGTCCAGATTGTCATGGTGACAATAAATCCATTGATCAAAATTTGTTGTCAATATAGCGTGAATTTCAACCTGATAACAACCAAATAGCACACATTGTATCGATACAATGTGGCAAGCAAGGAGTCACAATATGACGATGGAGTGGTATGTCACCCTGTTCGGTTTTGCCGTACTCACCTGCGGTACGCCGGGGCCCAACAACCTGATGTTGACGGCCTCCGGTGCCAACTTCGGGGTGCGTCGCACCCTGCCACATCTGCTTGGGGTGGGGCTGGGGCAGCCGGTGTTGCAACTGGTGCTGGCGCTGGGGCTCTATCCGCTGTTCGAGCGCTGGCCTTTATTACGCCTCGGTTTGCAGATCTTCGGCAGCCTCTATCTGCTGTGGCTGGCGTGGCGTATCGCGGTGGCTGGTGCGCCGGGGGATCCGGCCCGGAGGGCCCGTCCGCTAACCATGCTGGAGGGGCTGGGCTTTCAGTTCCTCAATCCCAAGGCGTGGATGATGGGGATCTCCGCCATCAGTCTGTTCAGCCTGCCCGGCTCCAGTTACTGGTCGAGTCAGCGGGCGGTGATGGTCATGTTTGTGTTGGTGGCCCTGCCGGTCTGCTTTGTCTGGGTACTGTTCGGCCATCAGCTGAGTAACTGGATAAGCTCGGATCGGGGCTGGCGGCGACTCAACGGTTCCCTCGGCCTGCTGACGGCGCTCTGCGTAGTCATGCTCTGGTATTGAGCCGTGCTGCGCTGATGGGGGAGGTGGCCGAGAAAGAGGCATTTCTGGCTTGTCGCCACGGGGTTGGCTCTGCATATTAGAAGGCTTTCCCCATAACGGGGGCGTTGCATCGACAAGAGGTTGAGATGGATCTGAACTGGTTACTGCCCCTGGCTGGGTTTGCTCTGGTTACCTGCGGCACGCCGGGGCCCAACAATATGTTGCTCACCAGCGCCGGCGCAGCGCAGGGGTTTCGCCGCACGATTCCCCTGCTGGTTGGGGTGGTCGGGGGGATCAATCTGATGATCCTCGCCACCGCGCTGGGGCTTGGCGTGGTGTTCGAGAAGGTGCCGCTGCTGCACGACGGCCTCAAGATTATTGGCTCGGCCTATCTGCTCTGGCTGGCGTGGAAGGTGGCGACCGCCAGCGGCCCGGCCGAGGGGAACCGGCCGCTCATTCCCGCTCATCAGGGGGCCATGCTGCAACTGCTCAATCCCAAGGCATGGATGATGGCGCTCTCCGCCATCAGCGGTTTCACTCTGGCGGGGGAGGCTTACTGGCCCTCCGCGCTCTGGGTGTTGGTGATCTTCTTTATTACCGGCCTCTACACCGGGGCGTTCTGGGTGCTTTTTGGTGCCCAGGTGCGACAAATCATTCGCACCGCCCGGGGTTGGCGGCGTTTCAATCTCGGCATGGGGCTGGCGACGGCCGCCTGTGTCGCGATGATCTGGATTTAGCCCGGGGTTGACCCGGGCCTTTACCGGCTGTCTTGTTGGCCCTGCGGGGCCTTTTTTATCTCGATCCCGTGACCTTGCCTGCAAGGTGGCGTGGTTCTGCCCTCCCTTGGGATAAAAGGAGTTCCTATGAAATGTATCGGTCTGCTGGGTGGCATGAGCTGGGAGTCCACCGTCAGTTATTATCAGGCGCTCAACCGCAGGGTGCGGGCACAGCTCGGTGGCTTGCACTCGGCGCGGGTGCTGCTCAATAGCGTCGACTTTGCCGGTATCGAGCGGTTGCAGCATGCCGGTGACTGGCCCGCTACCGCCCGCCTGCTGGCTGCGGAAGCGCGCAAGTTGCAGGATGGCGGCGCCGATTTCTTGCTGATCGGCACCAACACCATGCACAAGGTGGCGCCCGAGATTGAGGCGGCCATCGATATTCCGCTGCTCCATATCGCCGATGCCACCGCGGCCAAATTGCAGGCGGACGGGATAACCCGGGTTGGCCTGCTCGGCACCCGCTTCACCATGGAGCAGGATTTTTACAAAGGGCGCTTGCAGGAGCGCTTCGGGTTGGCGGTGCTGGTACCCGATGAGGCCGGGCGGGAGCGGGTACACAGGATCATTTATGACGAGCTCTGTCTGGGGGAGATCCGTGCATCGTCGCGGGCCGAGTATCTGGCCATTATCGCGGGGCTGGCGGCCGCTGGCGCCGAGGCGGTGATCCTCGGCTGTACCGAGATTGCCCTGCTGGTGGGGGATGCCCAGGCTGCGGTGCCGCTCTACGACACCACTGCCATCCATGCCGAGGCGGCGGTCGCGCTGGCACTGGCATCCGATTAATAAACTGGTCAGATCTCACTATTCATGCTTGTCTCATACCCCTTGCCATAAAAGCGTGTAAAATTGCGCCCTGAATTTTCCCCGGCCAACGCGGGTTGGCTGCGGTTTCCTAGCATGCAAGGCTGACATTGTGACTGAAGTAGATAGATTCGCGGATATTCGCCCCTACCGCGATGAAGAAGTGCCGGCAGCCATCGAACGGCTGATCCAGGATGATGAATTTATCGGCGCCATCGCCAAATACCGTTTCGGTTCCCTGATGAGCTGGCTGGGTTGGGCCATCCGCCCGCTGATCCGTCAGGTACTGCGCTACAAGTGGGCCAAGGTGACCACTGTGCATCAGGTACAGATGGGCGTCACCAACTATATGACCCGGATGATCGCCACCTCCACCAAGGGGGTGACCTTCTCCGGGATCGAGCATCTTAAGAAAGAGCAGGGCTATCTGTTTGTCTCCAACCACAGAGACATCGCCATGGACCCGGCGTTCGTCAACTGGGGGCTACACACCCACGGTTTCGATACCGTGCGCATCGCCATCGGTGACAACCTGCTGCGCAAACCCTGCGCTACCGAGCTGATGAAGCTCAACAAGAGCTTTATCGTCAAACGCTCCGCCAAGGGGCCGCGGGAGATGATGAAGGCGCTCGGCGAGCTGTCTGCCTATATTGGCAACTCGGTTCACGAAGGTCACTCCATCTGGATTGCCCAGAAGGAAGGGCGCGCCAAGAATGGCGATGACAAGACAGATCCGGCCATCCTCAAGATGTTCTACGTCGACGGCAAGAAGCAGAAGATCGACTTCGTCGACTACATGCGCAGCCTCAATATCGTGCCGGTCAGCATCAGCTACGAGCTGGATCCGACCGACAAGGCGAAGGCGCGCGAGCTCTACGAGAAGTCGGTCAACGGTAGCTATGAGAAGGGCGAGTTCGAGGATATCGAGAGTATCGTCGCCGGTATCGTCGGCATGAAGGGGCGGGTACACGTCTCCTTCGGCGCGCCGATCACCGAGGGCTTCAGCGATCCGGACGAACTGGCCGCGCTGATCGACAAGGCGATCTGGAGCAGTTACCACCTATTCCCCAGCAACTATCTGGCGGCCGATGTTTCCGGCAAGGCCAATACCATCGAACAGGCGGCCTTCCTGACCCGTCAGTCAGAGGTGCCGGAAGAGCACAAGGCGATCTGGCGGGCCATGTACGCCAAACCGGTGGAAAACGCCAAAAAGGCTTGAATGAAACCGGTTGTTAAACGGTTTTGCGAAAAAAACGGGCGCTGATGCGCCCGTTTTTGCGTCTGGTCAAAGTCGAGGGGGAAAGGGTGGTGAATAATATGGTTTCAGCTGGTACGATCACTATGAAAATGGGATTATGTCTCTTGGCAAGGTGCTGACGAGTGTGTAACAGTGCCCATATAGCTGAACATGAGCAAAAGCTCTAAACCGGTTTGCACGGATTGCAGACGGCATTATTGAAGGACCTGTCACAGGTCCTTTTTCATTGGCTGGCAAAGATGCCGCTCAGATATACCTAACAGGAAACAGACGCCATGATCACCGGTAGCCTGAACACCCTGCAGCGGACGCCGCTGCCCGCCCCGCTGGCCCATATCATGGCCGAGGTGGTGAAGAGCGTGGCTCACTGGGGTGACGCTCCGCTCGGCAAGACCGAGATCGATGGTCTCAACCTGTTCTGTCTGGTGCGCGAAGATCTGACCGAGCCAGCCGCGGATCGCCGTGGCGAATTCCATCAGCAGTATCTCGATATCCAGTTGCTGCTGCGCGGTGAAGAGTGGATTGGTGTGGGCCCCCACGACTATGTGAGCGACGGCGCCGACCATCCCCATCCCGACCTCTGGTTTGTCGATGACGAGCAGACCAGCTACCTGGCGCTGCAACCGGGCGATTTCGCCATCTTCTGGCCGGGCGAGCTGCACCGCCCGCTCTGTACCTTCAATCAGCCCGCCAAGGTGAAGAAGCTGGTGGTCAAGGTACACAAGGATCTGCTGGCTATCGCCTGAGCACTCCCATTGAGGCGAGCCCTGCGCAGCTGATGCGTTGAGACTCGCAAGCATTGAAACCAGTGATACGCACCACAAGTTGCGATGACTCTTTCAAGAGCAAGAATTGAAACCAGTGATACGCACCACAGGTTGCGATGACTCTTTCAAGAGCAAGAATTGAAAAATTGGACGCACCCTCCTGCGACCATAAGCCCCCGGCAGGGGAATCCCATCCTCTTTTGGATGACACGACACTGTCGGCATAAAGCCGAAGCACAGGAAGATGTAGAAAATGAGCAAGTTGGTATTGATCCTTAACTGCGGTAGCTCTTCCCTGAAATTTGCCGTAATGGACGCCGAAACAGGTGAGGACATGCTGTCCGGCCTGGCCGAATGCTTCAATCTGGATGATGCACGTATCAAATGGAAACTCCACGGGGTCAAGGGCGAAGCCATGCTGGGAGCGGGTGCCGCTCACCAGGAGGCCCTCGACCATATCGTGGGTCACATCCTGCCGCAGGATCCGACTCTTGCCGAGCAACTGGTGGCCATCGGTCACCGAATCGTACACGGTGGCGAGCAGTTCTCCCGCTCCGTGCGTATCGATGACGGCGTGATCGCCGGTATCGAAGCCGCCATTCCGTTCGCCCCGCTGCACAACCCGGCCCACCTCATCGGTATTCGCGCCGCGCTGAAAGTGTTCCCGCAGCTGTCCGAGAAGAACGTGGCCGTCTTCGACACCGCTTTCCACCAGACCCTGCCGCAAGAGGCCTACCTCTATGCGCTGCCGCACAAGCTCTACCGCGAACACGGTATCCGTCGTTACGGTGCCCACGGTACTTCTCACCGCTACATCGCGGAAGAAGCCGCGAAAGAGCTGGGCAAGCCGTTGAATGAACTGAACATCATCAACTGCCATCTGGGTAACGGTGCCTCTGTCTGCGCCATCAAGAACGGCGAATCCGTAGACACCTCCATGGGTCTGACTCCGCTGGAAGGTCTGGCGATGGGTACCCGCTCCGGTGATATCGATCCGGCCGTGGTCTTCTTCATGCACGACCAGCTCGGTTACAGCGTGGAGCAGATCAACCACACCCTGACCCGTGAGTCCGGTCTGCTGGGGATGACCGAAGCGAGCAGCGATTGCCGCTACGTCACCACCAACTACGCTACTGACGCCGGTGCCAAGCGCGCGCTGGATGTCTTCACCTACCGTGTGGCCAAGTATGTCGGCGCCTATGCCGCTGCGATGGACGGTCGTCTGGACGCCGTGGTCTTCACCGGCGGTATCGGTGAGAACGCCGCCATGGTGCGCGAGATGGTGCTGGCGCGTCTGGCCCTGTTCGGCTTCAAGGTGGACAAAGAGGCCAACAACGCCGCGGTACTGGGTGGCGAAGGTCGCATCACCACCGCCGACAGCCGTTGCGCTATGGTGATCCCGACCAACGAAGAGCTGGTCATCGCCCGCGATGCCCTGAGCCTGGTCTGCTAAGTCAGCCTCGCTTTGAAACAACGCCCGGCCTGTGCCGGGCGTTGTCATTTCTGGCGTACGCCGATTTGACATGGGGGAGGGGAGCGGTACCCTGACCACCACTGTTTTTGCAGCCAGCGGGCTGCCAGGTTCGGGAGAGAGCAATGAAAGAGGCGTTTTTTAACTGGTTGTCGGGCCTTGGGGTGGAAGTGACCAGCATGATGGCGCTGGTGATCGCGCTGGGCTTTATCGTCATCACCTCGTTGCTGCTGCACATGGCGCTGCACCGGGTGCTGCTGGTCCGGCTGGTGGGGATCCTCGGCAAGGCCAAGCAGGTGTGGCTGCCGCCCCAGCTGCAACAGCGCCTCTTCAACCGGCTCGCCTTCGTGCTGCAAGGGGCCGTGCTGCTTGGTCAGGCGGAGATCTGGCTGCCCCGTCAATCGGATAGCCTCAAACTTATCGAGATGGTGGCCCAGCTCTGGATCTTGCTGTTCCTGCTGCTGGCCTTCTTCGCCCTGCTCGACTGCCTGTTGTCGGTGAGCCGCTATACCCGCCTTGGTCGGGATTTGCCCCTGCGCGGCATCTTCCAGGGGGCCAAGCTGGTAGGCAGCATTCTGGTGGGCATCCTGATGATCGCCCTGCTGCTCGGCAAGTCGCCGCTGTTCCTGTTCAGCGGTCTGGGCGCCATGACCGCAGTGCTGATGCTGGTGTTCAAGGACCCTATCCTCGGGCTGGTGGCGGGGATCCAGCTCTCCGCCAACCGGATGCTGAGCGTCGGTGACTGGCTGCAGATGGACAAGTACGGCGCCGATGGCGAGGTGACCGACATCGGCCTCACCACGGTCAAGGTGTCGAACTGGGACAAGACCATTACCACCATTCCTACCTATGCCTTGATCTCCGACTCTTTCAAGAACTGGCAGGGGATGACCGAGTCGGGCGGCCGCCGCATCAAGCGCAGCGTCAATATCGACATGACCAGCGTGCGTTTTCTGACGGCCGAGGAGCAGTTGCAGCTCAAGCAGGCGCAACTGCTGGCTCCCTATCTCAGCCGCAAGGAGCAGGAGCTGAGTGCCTACAATCAGCAGCTGAGCGATGCCCTGAGCTGCCCCATCAACGGTCGTCACCTCACCAACCTCGGCACCCTGCGCGCCTATCTGGATGCCTACCTGCGCGCCCATCCCGGCATTCGCAAGGACATGACCCTGATGGTGCGCCAGCTGGCACCCACGTCAGACGGTCTGCCGCTGGAAATTTACTGTTTTACCGCGACTACCGCATGGGCCGATTACGAAGGGATCCAGGCCGATATTTTCGACCATATATTCGCCATCATTGAGCAATTTCATCTGCGGTTGCATCAATCTCCCACAGGTTACGATATGCGTGCCTGGCAACGGGGATAAACAGGGAAATGGGGCGGGTCGAGGACGCGGAAAAAACCGCATATTAATCATCGACCCGTCGCCACTTGTCAGTTGAAATTTGCCGTGCAGAGGAGAAAAATGGCGGCCTTCTCTTCGCGCCCCTGATCCCCTCTTGATCAGCTGCCAGCCCAGAGACGTCACTTCAAGTCATCATCATGGGAAAGTTATGAAGCTCCTTCGCAATAGTGTGGCAACACTCTGCTACAGCCTGCTGCTGACCGCTGCGCCGGTTTTCGCTGTTGAATATGCTCTGCCTGCGGCCAACAGCCGTCTGGTAGGGGAAAATCTGGAATATGTGGTTCCGGCCGAAGAGAACGGCCAGCCGCTGGAGGCCATTGCGGCCAAATTCCAGCTGGGGCTCACCAACATGACCGAAGCCAACCCGGATGCGGATCCCCTGCTGGTACAGACCGGCGAGAAGCTGGTGATCCCCCAGCAACTGATCCTGCCGGATGCACCCCGTGAAGGGATCGTGCTAAACGTGGCCGAGATGCGCCTCTACTACTACCCCAAGGGTAAAAAAGTGGTGGAAGTGCTGCCCATCGGCATCGGCCAGCTCGGCACCGACACCCCGGAAAACTGGGTGACCAGCGTGCAGCGCAAGAAAGCGGGCCCGACCTG